>JAQVVW010000095.1 GCA_028698765.1 Methanoculleus sp.
CGATCCTCGAACACCTCCCGGAGTACGAGGTCTCGAAGAGCATGCTCGTCGTCGTGCTCTTCGTCCTGATGGTCGCAATCGCCACCCTCCTCCTGCTCCACCTCGCGCCGCAGGACGGGTTCGACTCGGCCGACATCATCTTCGAGGTCGTCTCCGCCGCATCCAGCGTCGGGCTCAGCACCGGGTTCGTGAACCCCGGGCTCTCCCCCGCGGCGAAATGGCTTTTCGTCATCGTGATGTGGGCGGGAAGGCTCGAGATCGTGCCGGTCCTCGCCCTGATCTTCGGGGCGGCGCGGAGACGCCGGCCCCAGGCCGGACGGCGGGACGCTGATCGAGGCCGGGAACCTCTGCATCCTCGTCGAAGCCGGGCAGAAGAACGAAGAGGTATCCTCCCTCTTCCGCCCGGGACCGGAGGGGTGAGCCTCTCGCGTCCCCGGCGCCCTGAAGGGCGGATGCGCGCTTGCGGCGCGGGAGGGGAGATGGGACGGCGTTCGGCCCTGCAATTCGCGCGGATCCGGGACCGGGGCCGGCACGCGACTGCATCCTCATATACCCAGCCGGGCGACGCTCCCATATGGACTTCCTCTCCGCCGGCGCCCTCATCCCGCTCCTCGTCTTCGGGGCGCGGGTGATCGACGTCAGCCTTGAAACGCTCAGGATCATACTCCTTGCCCGGGGCGGCCGCCTCATCGTCCCCGCCATCGCCTTCGTCGAGATCCTCTTCTGGATCGTCTCCCTCGGCCTCGTCGTCAACGAATTCACCAATCCGGTCTACCTCATCTCCTACGGGGCCGGTTTCGCTGCCGGGAACTATGCCGGTATCCTCCTCGAAGAGAGGCTCGCTATGGGGATCTGCGTCCTCCGGGTGATCACCTCGGAAGAAGACCGTGCCCTCATCGACGCCATCAGGGCCGCCGGCTACGGCGTCACGGTCGTTGCCGCGGAAGGGCTCCATGGACCCTGCACCATCTTCTACTCCGTGGTGCGGCGGTGCGACCTCCTGCCGATAGCCCGGGTGGTCGAAGAGATGAACCCCTGCGCATTCTGCACCGTCGAGGACGTCCGATCGACCACCCGCGGGACCTTCCCCCGGTCCGGCGAGGGCACGTGGTCGGGCATCCCACGCCAGGCGGTGCGGATCGGGAAGTGAACCGGGAAGACGACGGATGAAACCGGGGATGCAGTTAACGGGGAAGAAGAGTGTATCAAACCGGAGACCCGGCCGGAAAAAGAGAATGTAAGGTTGGAAGCTCAGTTCTTCTTAGCCTTGTCCTGAACTTTCTCCGCCTTCTTCTCTGTCTTCTTCTCCTGCTTCTTGTCCTTTGCCATAAATGACACACCTCCCTCCCGAGGTGGGATAATTCTGATATTATCCGGGCGGGATATAAATTTTACGGACAGTCTACCGCCATAAGCAGAATCAGGCCAAAATAGGGGAGGTTTTCCCGGTATCCGGGCCGCAGCGGAAGAGTAGGGCGCGCCAGCGCGCCCTATACCCTGCGCTCGGCACTGGAGATCATGTAGAGTACGACGAGAGCGAGCGCCCCCACCACCTGGACACCTATCACAAGGGGCACGGCCGGGATCGCGAAACTTCCGGGTATCGGGCCGGTATCGGCCGGCGTTCCTACAGGTGCCGAGCCGGGCTCGGCGAGCCAGGCGCAGAAGAGCGCTGCGCCGACCGCAAGCATGACGACCGCCATGAGTATGAAGATGAACAGCCCGAGTACCTCGGTCTTCCGTAACGGTCTTCCTGCAACCCGGATCGGCGCCATCGTTGCACCCCTGCTCTCATGCATCGTCTTCACCCCGCATCCCCCCGTCCAGCGGTTCCGGACAGGGGCATACACTCGATCATCATGACGGGAGATCCCGGCACGGCCGGGTTCTCCCTGTTTATCAGCGTAGAATTGGTGAAGCGCCGGTTGACGGCCGGCGAGCATAATTCTACATGATTGACCATGATAATACTATGACGCAGTGGTTGTATTTAATGGTTTATCGCCTCTCTCCACTGTGCCCAAAGAGCGCGGTTCCCGCGAGCCGGGATGCTCGGCCCGGGTTCCGGCAGCCGATGCGGCGAGCCGGAGCGCCGGCGGGGAGGGGCGGCCCTCTCGCGGGGCAAAACCGCCGCCGGAGAGAGCACGGCGGGAACGGTGTGGAATACACCAAGACTTTTATTCGCTTCACCCCAACGGATATGCGAATGCCCCGTATCTACCTCGGTAAAATCCTGCTCCGTTGGTGCGACTCATGCCATGTCCCCGTGCTCTCCGGGGTCTGCGCCTGCGGCGCCCCCACCCGTCCGGTAGCCGTCACGCCGCCGGGAGACGCCCGGCCCGCGTTCCCCGACGACATCGAACGGATCAACCGTATATTCAGCGAACATTTCGGAGCGCCGCTGATACCGGAGGGCCATATCGCGCTCCTGAACAAGGTTCCCGCCGACGACCGCATGGACGAGATCGTCCTCGGCGGGGCGGTCGTGGGCGCGGTCCGCTACTTCCCGGACGAGCGCCGCTGGGAGCCCCTGCCGCGCCCGGCCGCCGCGAATTACCTGAAGCCGACGAAGCGGTATGTCGCCATCGACGACGGCGCGATCCCATCCATCCGTGACTCCGGGGCAAGTGTTCTCGCACCGGGCCTCGTCTCGATCGACCCCGCCGTCGCCGAAGGCGACGAGGTCTTCATCCTGACGAAGACCGGCGACTGCATCGGCGTCGGGAGATCGAAAGTCGACGCCGCAGCCGCCGGGACGATGGAGCGGGGGGTCATCATCAGGACGCGAAAGAACGTCCAGTCGGTATGTCTTCCCGGGGAGGCGGCGTGGGATGACGCCGTCAGGGCAAACGAACCGGCTCTCGCGGAGTACGAGGCGAAGAGCGTCCGGTTCGTCCGCGAGGTCGCGGAGCAGAACCGCGAGAGGCCCACGGTCTCCTACTCCGGCGGCAAGGACAGCCTCGCGACCCTTCTCGTCGTCTTAAAAGCGCTCGGCCCGGTGCCGCTCCTCTTCGCGGACACGGGGCTCGAGTTCCCCGAGACCTGCGAGAACGTGGACGCGGTGGCGGAACGCTACGGCCTTCCCGTCCTCCGGGTCTGCGACAAGGAGACGTTCTGGAACGAGTTCGAGGAGAACGGCCCGCCGGCCGTGGACCACCGCTGGTGCTGCAAGGTCTGCAAACTCCATCCCATCGGCCGCCTGATCGACGAGAACTGGGGAGAATGCCTCTCGTTCATCGGGCAGCGGAAGTACGAGTCGGTGAAGCGGATGCAGAGCAGGCGGGTCTGGCGGAACGGCCACGTCCCGCAACAACTCTCGGCGGCCCCGATCCAGCAGTGGACGGCGATGCACGTCTGGCTCTACATCTTCCGCGAGAAGGCGCCCTACAACACCCTCTACGCGAAGGGGCTCGACCGCATCGGGTGTTTCATGTGCCCCTCAAGCGACCTCGCGACGTTTGCGATCATCGAGGAGTCCCACCCCGAACTCCTGGAGATGTGGAGAGAGAAACTCGCCGGGTGGCAGGAGGAGCAGGGCCTCTCCCCGGACTGGATCGAGCGCGGGCTCTGGCGGAAACGGGGAGATGCGGATGAAGAAGAGGATAGTTATAATTGATTACGGCCTCGGCAATCTGCACAGCGTCTTCCGGGGCCTCGAGCGGGCGGGGGCGGCGCCGACGATCACGGCCGACCCCGGGGCGATAGCGGCCGCCGACGGCATCGTCCTCCCCGGTGTCGGGGCGTTCCGGGAGGGGATGGAGATGCTCGGCGGACTCGCGGACACCGTCCTCTCTGCCGCGAACGAGAGACCGCTCCTCGGGATCTGCCTCGGGATGCAGATGCTGATGGACTCAAGCGAAGAGCACGGCGTCCACCGGGGGCTCGGCCTCGTACCGGGCGACGTGAAACGGTTCGTGCCGGCTGCCGGGGAGAAGGTCCCCCACATGGGCTGGAACACCATCCGCATCGACCCGGCGACCCCGCTCTTTGACGGGCTCCACGAGGAGGAGTACGTCTACTTCGTCCACTCCTACTACGCGGCGGCCGCACCGGACCACACCATCGCGAGCACCACCTACATCCGCCCCTTCTCCTCGGCGGTCAACAACGGGCTTACCTACGGCGTCCAGTTCCACCCGGAGAAGAGCGGTGCGGTCGGGCTGAAGATTCTTGAGAACTTTATCGAGCGGATCTGTTGATTGAGCCCGCTCAGGATCCCGCTTTTTTAACTCTGATGGGGTGGTGCGGTTGTTTGGTGAGTGGTGCAGCGGGGGCTCGCGCCGCACGTGATGGTAATTGTGTTTCGGTTCGGAGAGATCACCATGGCAAGCAGAGCGGCAGAATTGAGGAACGGAACATATCACAACGCAGTGGACTGTGGGGACATCGCCACGCACTGCCCCCGCCCCTTGGGTGGGCCAGAGGCCGGGTGGGGTTTGTAGATCCGCTTACAGGCAGAGACAGGGGAGGGGGGATGCTCCCCCCTCCCCGTCGGCCCCACCCCTCATGGCGATATCCCCTCGGAATCCGTGTCCGGGACGCACCCAAAGCGCACACATGAGTGCCCCCGATGTGAGTGATGCCTCGCGGTGTCCGAACTCCCTTGAGACAATCAATACGATGCGAGCCTGCGCACCATCAACCCCATAAAAAATAGAGGGAACCCTGCTCAGTTCCCGTTGTTGCTCATGTGCAGTTCCTGGTCCCGCAGGACGTTCCTCTGGATCTTGCCGGATATCGTCTTTGGGAGTTCCGGGACGAACTCGATCAGCCGCGGATACTTGTAGGGGGCGGTTGTGTTCCGGACATGGGCCTGGAGTTCCTTGACCAGCGATTCGGAGGGCTGGTAGCCGGACTTCAGGACGATGAAGGCTTTGACGACCATCCCCCGGATGAGGTCGGGCGACCCGACGACCGCCGACTCCTGCACGGCCGGGTGCTCCATGAGGGCGCTCTCGACCTCGAACGGCCCGATCCGGTAGCCGGACGACTTGATGACATCGTCACTGCGCCCGATGAACCAGAAGTAGCCGTCCTCGTCCATGCGTGCCTTGTCGCCGGTGTAGTAGTATCCGTTCTGGAACGACTCCCGGTTCGCCTCGGGGTTGTCCAGGTACTCCACGAAGAGCCCGACCGGCCGGGGGTTGAGGTTGACGGCGATCCGCCCCTCCTCCCCGACGCCGACCGGATTGCCGTCGTCGTCGTGGAGCTCGATGTGCCAGCCCGGAGCGGGTCTTCCCATGGAGCCGGGCTTATGCTTCATGCAGGGGAACGTGGCGATGCAGCAGACAGTCTCCGTCTGGCCGTATCCCTCGTAGATGGCCTCTCCTGTGCCATCCTCCCAGACGCGGATCACCTCGGGGTTGAGCGGCTCCCCGGCGCTGCAGCAGTGCCGCAGGTCGCGGAAATCGAACTTCTCGAGGTCGGCAAGGATCAGCATCCGGTAGACCGTCGGCGGCGCACAGAACGTGGTCACCTCGTACTTCTCGATTAGCGGAAGGAGCTCGGTCGCCCCGAACTTCCCCCGGATGTCGTAGACGAAGATGCAGGCCCCGGCGATCCATTGGCCGAATATCTTGCCCCAGGCGCACTTCGCCCACCCGGTATCGGAGAAGGTCAGGTGCAGGTCGTTCTCCGTGACGTCCTGCCAGAGCGAGGCGGTGATGATGTGCCCGAGCGGGTAGGAGTTGTCATGCAGCACCATCTTGGCCTCGCCGGTGGTGCCCGAGGTGAAGTAGATCAGCATCGGGTCGGTCGCCCTCGTCCTTTTCGCGACCGGCATACTGACCTTGTGGTGCGATACCGGCGCGGGATACTCGAGTTCGTGCAGGTAACTCGCCCAGCCCTCCCGCTCTCCGTCCACGAGGAAGAGGGTGTCGAGCAGCGAGCAGGAGTCGGCGACCTCGTCGATCTTCTCGGCGTTCTCGCAGTTCGTGATGATCATCCGGAACTTTCCGGCCTTGATGCGGTATTTGATATCTTTCGGGGTCAGCATCGTCGGGCAGGGGCAGAAGACCGCGCCGAGTTTGATGAGCGCGATGACGAAGATCCACCATTCCGGGACACGCGGGAGCATCAGCATCACCCGGTCGCCCTTCTTGATGCCGAACTTGAGGAGGATGTTCGCGGCGCCGTTCGAGAGGTACCGCAGATCGCGGAAGGTGTATTTCTTCTCGTTTCCCTCCTGGTCAACCCAGATCATCGCCAGTTTGTTCCGGTCGGTCTC
>JAQVVW010000096.1 GCA_028698765.1 Methanoculleus sp.
AACACAACCCGATGCTCGGCTGGCGCGGCATCCGCCGCGACCTCCGGAGCCCGGAGCAGTTCCGCCTGCAGGTGGAGGCGTTCAAGAGGCTCTGGGCGGCGGGCTACGACAACCTCGGCGTGATGTTTCCCATGGTCAACCACCCGGACGAGTTCACCCAGGCCCGGGCGATGATGAAGGAGTGGGGCGTCGACGTGGAGAACGCGACCCTCGGCGTCATGATCGAGGTCCCGGGCAGCGCCATCATGGTCGAGGAGTTCATCCAGGCCGGGATCCGGTTCGCCTCGTTCGGGACGAACGACCTCATCCAGTATACGCTCGCGATCGACCGGAACAACGAGAACGTCGCCGATATGTACCAGCCCAAGCACCCCGCCGTGCTCCGGCTGATCGACTACGCGATCAGCGTCTGCCGGAAGAACGGCGTCGAGTGCTCCATCTGCGGCCAGGCCGGCTCCGACCCCGAGATGGTCACGTGGCTCGTCGAGCACGGCATCTCCAGCGTCTCGGCGAACATCGATGCGGTCCCCCGCATCCGTGAGGCCGTAGCGCGCAAAGAGCGCCAGATTCTCCTTGATGCGGCGAGAAGAAATGCGTGAAGTTGGTTGCCCTGAGGAGGACCTCTTCTCCTTCCTCCTTGCCCGGCGGCAGGAGGACCTCGGCTACCGGAATATCCTGAGTTCGATGTGCACGCCGCCGCACCCGGTCGCGGCGCGGGCGCATGCCATGTTCCTCGAGACCAACCTCGGCGATCCCGGGCTCTTTCCGGGGACGGCCGCGCTCGAGGATTTCCTTGTCCGGAGACTCGGCGCCCTGATGCACCATGCGGACGCCGGGGGGTACGCGACGAGCGGCGGGACGGAGTCAAACATCCAGGCGCTGCGGATCGCAAAGAAACAAAAGTCGGTGAAGTCCCCGAACGTCGTCGTCCCGGCATCGAGCCACTTTTCGTTCACGAAGGCCTGCGACATCCTGTCACTTGAGATGCGGACGGTGCCGCTCGATGACGCGTTCCGGATGGACACGGAGGCGGTCGACGGCTTCATAGACAACAATACGATCGCGCTCGTCGGGGTCGCCGGGACGACGGAGTACGGCATGGTCGACCCCATCGCCCGGCTCTCGGAGATCGCCCTCGACCGTGATATATTCCTTCACGTCGACGCCGCGTTCGGCGGAATGGTCGTCCCGTTCCTCGACCGGCCGATCCCGTTCGACTTCCGGCTCCCGGGCGTCTCCTCCATCTCCGTCGACCCCCACAAAATGGGGATGAGCACCATCCCTGCGGGCTGCCTTCTTACGCGGAACCCGGAATGGTTCGCGTGTCTCAACGTCGACACCCCCTACCTGACGGTGAAGCGGGAGTGCACCCTTGCCGGAACCCGGCCGGGGGCGTCGGTGGCCGCGGCGGTCGCCGTCCTCGAGTACCTGGGGATGGACGGGATGCGGGCGGTGGTCGCCGGGTGCATGGAGAATACCCGGAGGCTGATCGAGGGGATGGAGACGCTCGGCTGCCCGAGAGCCGTCTCCCCCGACGTCAACGTGGCGACGTTCTCCTGCGACCGTGCGCCCCCCGGGTGGCGGGTCTCGACGACCCGGAACGGGCATATGCGGATCGTCTGCATGCCCCACGTCACCCGCGACGTGGTCGAGCGGTTCCTTGTAGACATGGGTGATATCGATGCTTGAACGACTGATCTATTCGCTGGAAACCTCCCCGGTCATGAAGCGGGGAGAGTACAACTACTTTATCAACCCGATCACCGACGGGGTGCCGCTCCTCGAGCCCGCGCTCCTCCGCGAGATCGGGTGCGCCATGGTGCGGATCCTCGACCTGAAAGACGTCGACAAGATCGTCGTCTGCGAGGCGATGGGCATCCACATCGGCGTTGCCTTCTCGATGATGACGGACATCCCCCTCGTGGTCGTCCGAAAACGCCCCTACGGCCTCCCCGGCGAGGTCGCGGTCCACCAGGCCACCGGCTACTCGAAGGGCGAGCTCTACCTGAACGGCGTCAATCCGGGCGACCGGGTCGTGATCATCGACGACGTCTGCAGCACCGGCGGGACGCTCCGCGCCCTCATCAGCGCGATTGAGGTGACGGGCGCCGAGATCGCCGACATCTGCGTGGTCATCGGCCGGGGGGACGCGGATATCGGCCGGCCGCTCAAGACCCTGGTGAAGATCGAGGTCTCCGAGACGCAGGTGCGTGTCGTTGATTCCTGTCTCTGATCTCATCGAGCGGCTCCGCGAGCGCGGGGCGCGGTCGGTCGCCCTCCAGTTCCCCGCCGGGCTCGCCCGGCAGGCGCCGGGGACGGCCGCCGCCCTCCGCAACGCGGGTTTCGAGGTGATCGTCAGCGGCGACCCCTGCTACGGGGCCTGCGACCTCGCGCTCGACGCCCTCGCGCTCGCGGACGTCCTGGTGCACTTCGGCCACGCTCCAATCGATGAGCGCTCCGATGTACTCTACGAGCCCGTCCGGTTCGACTTCGACGTAACCGTGCTCGAGCGCGCCCTTCCTCTTCTTTCCGCCCGCCGGATCGGCCTCGTCACCACCGTCCAGCACGTCCACCTCCTCGGCGCGATGACGGCGTATCTCGCCGACCACGGCATCGAGGCGATCGTCGCACCCGGCGACGGCCGGACACCGACTCCTGGGCAGGTGCTCGGGTGCAACTTCGCCGCCGCTCGTGCGACGGGGGCGGAGGAGGTTCTCTTCGTCGGGACCGGGGTCTTTCACCCCATCGGTATCCGGCTCGCGACCCGGGCCCGTGTCGTCGCGCTCGACCCCTACACCGGCGAGGGAGAGGTGGTGGACGCCGACCGCCTGGTCCGCCGCCGCGCCGCGGTGATGGAGAAGGCGCGGGACGCCGCGAACTACGGGATCATCGTCAGCACGAAGAGCGGGCAGCAGCGGATGGACCTCGCGCGAAGGCTCGCCGCCCTCTCCAACCGGGCGTTCCTGGTCGCGATGCGCGAGGTCTCGCCCGCCGAGATGCTCGACCTCGGGTTTGCCGCTTACGTGAACACCGCCTGCCCCCGGCTCGCCTACGACGACCAGGTCCGATTCCCCGTCCCGGTGCTGACCCCGCCGGAGTTCGAGATCCTCTGCGGCGCCCGGGACTGGGACGACTATACCATCGACGAGTACCTCGCGCCATGAACCTGCGCCACCTTGAGATGCGGCTCGAGCGCCTCGCGGGGTTCGAGCGGCCGACCGCCCGGCTCGAACAGTACCAGACCCCGGCGCCGGTGGCGGCACGGCTCCTCCACCACGCCGCGATGCAGGGGGCGATCGAGGGGAGAGCGGTCTCTGACCTCGGGTGCGGGACGGGAATCCTCGCCTGCGGCGCGGCGCTCCTCGGCGCCTCCCCGGTGACCGGGATCGACATCGACCCGGCGGCGATCGAGGTCGCCCGGCGGAACGCGGAGACGGTCGGGGTCTCCGTCGATTTCCTGGTCGCCGACGTCGGCGCCCCCGGCGTCGATTGGGGTGCGCTCGCCTGCGACACCGTCGTGATGAACGCGCCGTTCGGGGCGCAGAAAGCGCACGCCGACCGGCCGTTCATCGACCGGGCGCTCGAACTCGCGGGTGAGGTCTACGGCATCTTCAACGAGGGCTCGACACCCTTCGTCGCCGCCTACACCGAAGGCCGTGCGATGATCGAGGAGGTGATCCGGTGCGCATTCCCGATGAAGCGGACGTTTGCGCACCACCGTAAAGACCGGGTGGATATTACCGTAGAGGTCATACACTTGAGGCGGATCTAATACCGTGACCTCCAATACCAAATCCGTCTGGGGGCTCTCCGCCGCCCACCTGGTGACCGATCTCTACTCGCCCGTCCTCCCGGCAATCCTCCCGCTCCTCATCGCGGAGCAGGGCTACTCGTTCTTCCTCGCGGGGCTGATTGTCACGGTCTACAACCTCACGTCGTCGTTCGTGCAGCCGCTCGTCGGCTGGGTCTTCGACACCCGGGGGTTTGCCGTCCACATCGGCACGAGCGTCGCCATCAGCGCGATCTTCATCTCCATCGTCGGGCTGCTCGACAACTACTACCTCGTCCTCGCGTCCGTAGCCGTCGCGGCGCTCGGGCACGCCTTCTTCCACCCGAGCGCGCTCGGCACCGTCAGCCGCCTGACCCGGGACGCGAGCCGGGGCCGGATCACCTCCTACTTCGTCATCGGCGGCAACCTGGGCTACGCCATCGGCCCCATCTGCGCAGGGATAGCCGTCGGGCTGATGGGCCTCCCGGGCCTCGCCCTGCTCGCCGTTCCCGGCCTCGTGATGGCGGTGGTGCTCCGGCGCATCCTGCCCGCCCCCGACCGCAGCGCCGTCCCAGACCCCGTCGCCCCGGCTACCCGCCCCTCCTACAGGGCGGTCGGCCTTCTTGTCGCGGCATCAGGCCTCCGGGCATGGGCGATCTTCGGCTCGGTCGCCTTCCTCCCCACCATCCTCACGATGCGGGGGTTCGACCTCGTGACCGCGAACATCCTGGTCTCGGGGATGCTCATCGCCGGGGTCGTGGGGCAGGTCGTCGGCGGCGCGCTCTCCGACCGCTACGGCCGCAAAGAGTACACCATCCTGGGCCTTGTCATCGCCATCCCGCCGTTCGTCGTATTCCTCACCACGGGAGGAATCGTCTCGCTCGTCGCGCTGATGATCTTCGGGTTCATCCTCTGGTCGACCTTCGCCGTCACCGTCGCGATGGCCCACGAGATAGCCCCCGGAAACGTCGGGCTCGTCTCCGGGCTGATGCTCGGGCTCGCGGTCGGCGTCGGCGGGATGGGGGTCTCGGTAACCGGTTGGATCGCCGATATCTCGACGCTCACGCTCGGCCTCACCACGATCCCGCTCGCGATCATCCTCGCCGTGCCGCTCTTCCTCCTCGTCCCCTACCCCTGGAAGTCCCTCGTACGGGGCCGGCTCCCCACCCGGGGATGAATCGCCCCATCCCTTAAGTATCGGGAGTGCGGATTCATCCCCGATGGTCACCCGGTTCCAGCGCTACCGCCAGATCGGTGATGTGCTGGTCAAATACGGCTTCGGGATCCTCGTCGAAGAGTTCGTTCCCGGCGGAGACCGGCTGCGGGGGCTCGGGAAGACCCGGAAAGACGAACGGTCGGTCTACGAGCGGATCCGGCTCGCCATCGAGGAACTGGGACCCACTTACGTCAAGTTCGGCCAGATCATGAGCACCCGCCGGGAACTCCTCCCCCCCGAGATGGTCGAGGAACTGCAGAAACTCCAGGATCGGGTCGCCCCGGTCCCTTACGCCGATATCCGGCCGGTGATCGCGCGGCATTGCAGGAACCTCGAGGAATGCTTCGACATCATTGAGGCGGAGCCGGTCGCATCGGCCTCGCTCTCGCAGGTGCACCGCGCCGTGACGCGGGACGGCCGGATCCTCGCCCTCAAGGTGCAGCGCCCGGGGATCGCCGAGTTGATCGAGACCGATATCACGATCCTGCGATCGCTCGCAAAGCGGGCGAACGCGCTCTTCCCCGACCTGCGGGTCTACAACCCGGAGGGGATGGTGGACGAGTTCGTGACCCAGATCCGGCGCGAACTCGATTTCACCCAGGATGGGATGAACGCGGAGCGCCTCAGGCGGAACCTCGCTGACCTGCCGTGCGTGAGGATCCCCCGCATCCACTGGGACCTCTCCGGCCCTGCCATGCTTGCGATGGACTACATGGAGGGTGTACGGATCGATGACGTGGAGGCGATCCAGGCCCTCGGCCTCTCCCCGGGGGATATCGCCGCGACAGGGTTTGAGGCCTACGTCAAGCAGATCTTCGTCGACGGTTTCTTTCACGGCGACCCCCACCCGGGCAATCTTCTCGTGACACGCCAGGGCGAGGTCGTCTTCCTTGACTACGGCATCGTCGGCGTCCTCCGCCCGGAGCGGCGGCGGGTCTTCGTGGACCTCCTCCTCGCCATGAGCGGAACGGACGTCGCCGGGGTGATCTCGGCGCTCAAGAAGCTCGACGTCCGGATCGATCCGGCGGTGCTCGATGAGGTGAAAGACGATCTCTATGTGGTCCTGCTCGACTACCGGGAGACGAAGATCGAGCAGGTGAACTTCGGGACGGCGATCCGGGGCCTGACCGAGACCCTCCGCAGGTACCGTATCCGGGTGCCGTCGACCCTGATGATCATGATGAAGGTGATCGTCATGGTGATGGATATCGGCACCCGGC
>JAQVVW010000097.1 GCA_028698765.1 Methanoculleus sp.
AGAACAAGTTCCGCAACATCGCGAAGAGGGTGGGGCCGGGCTACGACCTCGACGAGGTCCGGGCGCGGGTGCTCCGGGGCCAGCCGCTCGATACCGTCCTTGCAGACCTGAAGGGAGTTCCGGCGGCAAAGAAGGAGGAGGCACCGGCGGCGGAGGCCGAGCCGGAGCGGCCGGTCGAGGACGAGCGGGTGATGGCGCTCGACGGGATGGTCAAAAGGCTCCGGAGTTACGTCCAGGAACTGCAGGAGGAACTCCGGGAGCGCGACCGCGGTCTGGAGCGGTTGCGGCAGGATGTCCGCCGGGCACGCTCCGCGACCGAGCGCAAGATCCGCCGAGACGCGGAACTGGCGGCGAAGGACGCGACGATCGAGAGCCTGCGCGAGCAGCTCCGGGGCGAGCGGCGGCGGTCCCGGCAGCTGAAGAAACGCCTGGAGAGGATGCAGAAGGTCGCGAAACTCGAGATATCGGAGGACTACACCCCGCTCAAGGTGCTCGACTCCCTCACCCGCGAAGCGGTGCGGGCCCTCCAGGAGGGGATCGGCATCGCCGGAGGAGACGTCCTCTATGTCCCGCGGACACACGGCTGGGGGCGCGGCGTGGTGAAGGATCTCGCGGGAACGGGGGTCCGGGCACTGGTCGTCGGCGGGGAGCCGCCCGATCCGCACCTCGTCCGGGTCGCACGGGAGGCCGATCTCCCCCTCCTCCGGGAAGAGACCGTCAGACCGGATATCCGCGGCAGGACCGGGGCGGCGCTGACCGGCGCCCTCGAGGAAGCGATAGCGGAATGGGAGGAGGAGCAGAAGGAGTTCCGGCGCGAGCAGGAGGCCGAGCGTGTCGAGTATCTCTTCAAGGAGTACCGGAGCGAGCGCGAAAAGGAGGTGCGCCGCGGTGGATGAGCGAGGCCTGCACCGGCTGATCGGGACGATCATCGACCCGGAGCGGCTCGAGGACGACTGCGCCGTCATCCCCTGCGGCGACCGTCTCATGGTCGCGAGCACCGACATGCTCCACGAGACGACCGATTTTCCGGCCGGGATGACCGACTGGCAGGTGGGCTGGATGGCAACGGCGGTCACGCTCTCGGACATCGCGAGCATGGGCGCGGCGCCGGGAGAGGTGCTCCTCGCGGTCGGCCTCGACCGCCCGGAACGCCTCAGGGGCATCATGGAGGGCGCCCGGGACTGCTGCACCACGTTCGGCGCCGAACTCGTCGGCGGCGATCTCGACGCCCACACCGAACTGACGATCGTGAGCACGGGGCTCGGGACTGTCGCCCCGGAGCACCTCGTCCGGAGGCGGGGGGCGCGGCCGGGGGACGTCATCGCCGTCACCGGGATGCTCGGGGAGGCCGAGGCCGCTCTCGCCGGCTACGACCGGCACAGGAAGGAACTCCTCGAACCGCAGCCCCGGGTCCGGGAGGGACAGGCGCTCGGCCGTGCCGGGGTCTCGGCGATGATGGACATCTCCGACGGGCTTGCACTCTCGCTCTACGATCTTCTTGCCGTGAACGACTGCGGCTTCTCGATCGATACCGCCCGCCTCCCGCTCCCGGCAGGCGTTCCGGAGGAGGAAGGACGGGAACTCGCGCTCTACGGCGGGGGGGACTTTGAACTCCTCTTTACCGCCCCTCCTGATATCCTTCCGGTTCCGGGGGTCACTGCGCACGTCATCGGGGAGGTCATAGCGGAACGGACGGTCCTCGCGGACGGAAAGCCGCTCGAACGCCGGGGATACCTGCACGAGTGGTGCGGGTAGTGCCCGCGGAATCCAATCTCCAGGCCAACGGCTGAGCCCATGAGAAGCCATGGGTTTCAAGGGACGATGCTCCTACGGAACAGGGTTGGAGCGTCGAAGGCGCGACTCGCAAAAAACACGAAATTCAGCGCACGTTATAGGTGACCGCTCCCCTTCGCACCTGACGGCGCTTGAACTCCTTTCCCTTCGGGAAAGTCGTCCTTCGCGTTTTTCGCGGCTTCGCGTGAGACCTCGTTATCGTCTTCCAATCTGCTCACGCGAAGAGCGCGAAGAACGCGAAGGGGGGAGTGAAGTCAGGCCGCCGCCCTTACCCCCATCCGCCGCCACTCCCACAGTATATACACGAGGGCGAGCACCGCAAAGAGGAATATGACCCCCTCGGTCACGAGAATCCCCTGCGTCTGCGCGAGGTAGACGGCGGCGGCGTCCACGCCAGCGTGCCAGAGGACGGCAAGGGCGAGGAGCGCTTTTCTCCCGTAAACGACGGCGGCGAGCACCATCAGCGACCAGGCGATGTGCAGGGTGATCGTCATCATCCGTTCGGCAAGCCCGGGGAGGATATCGAGCGGGGTGAGCGCCTGAAGGGCCTCGATCTCGGCCTGGGGGAGGGGGTCGTCGGGGAGGGGGATCGCTCCCCCGTCGCCGGTGAGAAGAATGTAGGAGACCATGCCCGCAAGGACGATCAGCGCGACGAACATGCTCTCGACGCCCCCCCACCCGGTCCCGAAGAGGAGGCCGTTCTCCCGGGTGAGGGGGATCTCCTGCCGCCGGAAGAGGTAGCGGTAGACGAGGTAGCGGCCGACCTCCTCGAAGAACCCGGCCATGAGGCCGAGGTAGAGGGCGAGGACCGCGAGGGCCGCCGTCGTGCCGAACGGGAGGGCAGCGAAGTAGAGCGGGGTCTGCGTCAAGATGACGAGCGGCGCGTGGAAGACCTGCACGACGATGAAGAAGAGGGCGCCGAGCCCGAAGACACGCCATGAGAGGCCGAATTTTTTGACGATCCAGTAGCCGAGCGCGAGCGGAACGAGGATCTCGAGCAGGGCGACGACGAGGGGGTCCATCGGAGAAAATACTTCTGTCGATTATATAATACCTGCCGGTGAATAACTGTGCAGTTACCCTGACTCCCATGACCACACAGTATCCGGAGAGCAGAGACGCTCCCGGCGGTGCAGGCCGGTTCTCGAACAACTTCGACTTCCTGCGGTTCGCGGCGGCGGCGATGATCGTCTTCGCGCACGCCTACGCCCTCAGGCTCGGCTACGTCGGGCTAGGGATGTACGACCCGGTCATACTCGTGGCGCAGGCAGGGCTCGCCGCTCTCCTCGTCACCAGCGGCTACCTGATTGCTATGAGCTGGGAGTCGACCGCATCCCCGCTCCGGTTCGCCTGGAAACGGCTCCTCCGGGTTATCCCGGCCCTCGTCGTCGCGATCCTCGTCACGCTCTTCGTCATCGGCCCGCTGATGACGTCGCTTCCCCCGGGGGATTACTTCGCCGCCCTCTTCTCACCGGCAGCGTTCTTTACCGCTCCCTACTTTGAAGACGGATCGGTTATAGGCCTCTTCCAGGGCAATCCGTGGACCTACGTCAACGGCTCGCTCTGGACGATACCCGTCGAGGTTGCCATGTACGGGGTCATCGCGCTCCTCGGGATCGCCGGGCTCCTCTACCGGCGGGGCGCCATCGCCGCCCTCGCCGCCGTAAACATCCTGGTCTGGATCTACTGGTTCGACGACCCTCGGATGGCGAAGGTCCGGTTCACCCTCTACTTCCTCATCGGGGCCTACCTCTATATCCACCGGGAGCGGATCGCCTATCGTCCGGTCATCGCCGGGGTGCTGCTGCTGGTCCTCGGCGCGTCTGCCATGACGCCGTACCTGACCGTCGCCGGGGTGATCGCCATCCCCTACCTCACCATCTACGCCGCGCACCTCCCGATCCCATACCTGGGCGCCTTCGGGAGAGCAGGGGACTTCTCCTACGGCATCTACATCTACCACTACCCGGTGCAGCAGGCGCTGATCCAGGTCACGGCAAACACGCTCCTCCTCCCGGCGCTCTTCGGGCTCTCATTTGCCGTGACGTTTGCTCTCGCGTTCCTCTCCTGGCACATCGTCGAGAAGCGGGCTCTCGCGGCAAAGAATCTCGGCGCCGACGACCTGCGGCAAAGACTCAGACTCCCACCCCTTCCGGAGTCCCTCACCGCATGGTGTGTTGCCCGGAAGTGGTAGACGTGAGAACCTCTTCAAGGATCTCGACCGCATCTTTTACGTAGCAGGGGCAGAGCGTCCGGGCGAGGTTCTCTGCGCGCGCCCGGGCAAATCCTTCGCCGGTCGAGAGATCGCAGCTGAGGAGTTCAGTGCAGGAGACGGTGCCGTTTTTCTCGATAAAACGGGTGACGAACTTCCGGGTGAGGTCGTAGGTCAGGTCCTTCGCTTCGTTCTCGCCGGGACCGGTACCCCCGAACAGGAGCCCGAGGGTGATGACCGCGCCCGAGACTGCGCCGCACATACCCCCGGTACGTCCCACCCCGGCACCGAACCCGGTGGCCGCACTGAGGATGACCTCTTCAGGCACCCCCACATCGTCCGCAAAGACCGAACCGACCGCCTGTGCACAGTTGTAGCCCTGCATAAAGCGGGAGACCGCTTCGTCCGCTCTGTTAGCCATATGATTCGGAGATTGCGCGCTGAGGTTCTTCAAGCTTCCGCGGCGCTCTCCGGTGCCGGAATGGTTTAAGAAGCCGCGCGAGAAAGTAGACGTATTCCGGGAACCCTTTCCCGGGCAGGGTTAACCATGAAGAAAATTCTATTGATCATCGCCCTGATCGTCGCCCTGATTCCGGCGGCGGTCGGGGCTGAGGCCACCTACCACGGCGTATCGACAGGGGGCATCGTCAACGACGTTGCGATAACCGCCGACGGGAGGTATATGGCCGCGGGAACAGGCAGCGGGGAGATCGTCTGCCTGCACCGGGACGGCACCGTTGCATGGAACGTGAGCGCGCCTGGTACCGTGACCGCGGTTGCCGTCGCCGGTGCCGGGGACTACGTCGCCGCCGGAACCGTGTGGGGCGACGTGCTCCTCTTCGACGGCAACGGCGGCCGCTACTGGACGAAGAGCGTCGCGGGCTCCGTTCGCGACCTTGCTTTCGCGGGTGACGGCCGGTCGCTCGCGGTGGCGGGCGATCGCATCGTCCTCTTCACCAACCTCGGGAAGGAGGAGTGGAACCGGGCCGTGCAGCCGGGCGTCCGTTCCGGGGAGACCCCGCCGCACGCAACGTCCGTCGCGTTCACCAGCGACGGCAAATTCGTCGTTTCCGGGAGCAGCAACGGTGCTATCCTCTTCATGAACCGGGCGGGAAACCTGATCTGGGAGGGTCTCGCCCGGGGGGCTGTCACCGCGGTCGATGCCTCCCGTGACGGATCGGTCGTCGCCGCCGGAGGGCAGGATCGTGCTCTCCAGGTTTACGGCCGGGCTGGCGGGCTCCCCTGGGCGCTTCCCACCGGAGCGCCGATCCTCTCGCTCGCTCTTTCCGGTGACGGGAAGTTCGTGGTCATCGGCAAGGAGGGCGGCGACGTGGAGTGCTACCGGCCGAACGACGCCCTCCTCTGGACGAACAGGACGGGAAGCACCGTCCTCGCCGTGGACGTCTCCCGGCGGGGCGAGGCCGTCGCGGCCGGGAACGTAGGCGGGACCGTGCACCTCTGGAACAACAACGGCAATCCCCGCTGGACGTTCGACGCCGGCGCTCCCGTTAGTGCGGTCGCCCTCTCGGAGAACGGCGACTACCTCGCGGCTGGCGCGGGTGAGCGGGCCTTCATCTTCAAGACAGCCGATGTGCCGATGACGGCGGCGACGGAAGAGACGGTGAAGACCACGACGGAACCGACCCGGGCCGGAGGAGCGACTGCGTTCCTCGGGCTCCTCGCCGTTGCTGCCGCGGGTGCTGCAAGCCGTCTCCGGCGGCGGTGAGCCGGTGGCCGGGGAGCATCCCCGCCACCGACAGGCGTTTACGTCTTCGACCCTGACAGCATGGACCCGGGGCCGTCCGGGGAGCGAGACTGCCGGCAGAAGAGCGAAAGAGAAGGGGGGCGACATCGTCTACAGCCCGGTCCCATCCGAACTCGGCGACGAGGGCCGTGCGAAGAGCCGCACGCCCGGGGCACCCGAGACCCCGACGCCGCGGGCAGAGCACGAGATCTCGAAGAAGGGCGAGGAGCGGATTGCACGGCAGCAGGTGGAGGACGGCGAGTGAGGTCGTCCGGGCACGGTGAATTTCGTAAGAACAAGTGTTGAAAGAAACAGATGATAGACCCGGCGGAATCTGAACCCGCGGCCTCTCTGTCCCAACCGAAGGGGCTGCGCCCCTTTCGAAACCCCCGGCGACCTCCGGTCGCCCAGGAACCGATGAAATACGCAGGAAAA
>JAQVVW010000098.1 GCA_028698765.1 Methanoculleus sp.
CTTGCAAGCGCCCAGGCAAGCGACACCATCGCGCTCCACGACCGGCGGGACATCTCCACCATGGACGCCACGGTCGCCGCAGGCAAACGGGCGTTTGCTCAGGCGGGGCTGACCCACAAGGATATCAATATGGTGGAGGTCCACGACTGCTTCACGATCGCGGAGATCTGCGCGATCGAGGACCTCGGGTTCTGCAAGAAGGGCGAAGCGGGAAGACTCACCGCGGACGGGGTCACGGCCCTCAACGGGGAGATCCCCGTGAACACGAGCGGCGGCCTGAAGGCCTGCGGCCACCCGGTCGGTGCGACCGGGATCAAGCAGATCTACGAGATCGTCAGCCAGCTCCGCGGTGAGGCCGGGGGCAGGCAGGTAGACGGGGAGATCGGTATGGCGCATAACGTCGGCGGCACCGGCGCGACGGTCGTCGTGCACATCCTGGGGGCCTAACAATGTCGGTTTCACGGTTCTGGAGAAAGATCCCGCAGCGTTACAACCTCGTCGGGACGCAGTGCACGACCTGCGGACGGTACTTCTTCCCGCCCCGGTCGCTCTGCCCCGACTGCCGGCGGAGCGGCAAGATCGCCGACCACAAGTTCACCGGCGAGGGAACGGTCGTCACCTACACGGTGATCCGGTCGGCAAGCGACCAGTTCGAGCACACCACCCCCTATGTCCTCGCGATCGTCGAACTCGACGAGGGGCCGAGGCTCACCACCCAGATCGCATGTCCCATCGAGGATATTAAGATCGGGATGCGGGTCAAAAGTGTCTTCCGCCGGATAGCGGCGGACGGCGAGAGCGGCACCATCCACTACGGCACGAAGTTCGTGCCGGTGGAATAACTCTACCTCCTTTTGGGTTGACAGGGTTTTTCCGCGCTCTGCGCGGGATTGAATCACGCCCTATACTCTATTTTTGGCTCATGTGAAGTCCATGTGGGCGTTGGTGCTCTCTTTCGCACCTGCGGCACTCATGCTCCGGACGTTCCGTCCGTCGCACTTCGAACCCGCTGATCCCCTGTGGTTGCACATAGTACGGATTCCGTGGGAGTATCGCCATAGGAGGTTCAAAGGATAGAACCCGGGCGCCCCGGGTGCGATGGGGAGCCCGGGAGGGAAAGGCCCGGTCGGCGAAAAAAGAGCAAGATACTCGATAACTGAGGATGCGAGAACTGCAATCTCCAGATCCCCTCATTTCTCCACCACAATATCATACACCGCGTGCCACTTTCCCGGCGAATACGTCCTGACCTGCCGCTCGGCGACCTCTCCCTGGGTAACCTCGCGGATCCGGGGGAGGTATTCGCCCTCCTGCTCCTCGAGGGCGTAGAGGTGGATCGTCCCGCCGTCCCGGCAGAGGGCGGCCGCCGCCGGGAGGAACTCCGGCGCGGCGAGGGGGAGGTTCATGACGAGCCGGTCGAAGGGAGGAAACCCAAGCCGGGGGAGGTGGCCGGCGTCGGCGAGCACCGGGATGACGTTCCCGGTGCGGTTGAGCACTATGTTCTCGACCAGGAGGTGGACCGCGGCGGGGTTGAGGTCGGCCGCGACGACGATCCCCGCCTTCCTGGCGAGGGTGATCGCGAACGGCCCGACACCGGCGAACATATCGAGCACCCGCTCCCCCTCCTCCATCGCCCCGAGAACCCGCTGCCGCTCGGTCGAGAGCCGGGCGGAGAAGTAGGCGAGGGAGAGATCAACGTCAAACGAGTGGCCGTACTCCGTCACCCGGGTGCGAGTGGTGGGAACCCCCGCAAGGACGGAGAACCGGCGGGTGCGGTACTCTCCCTCGACCGCAGTCTCGGGAAAGAGGACCGTCTCAAGCGACGGCCGGGATGCGAGCAGCCGCTCCGCGCCCCGGGGATCGTTCTCCTGCATGATCGCAATCCCTCCCACGAGTTCGTGGCGGGGAAGGTCGATACGCTCCGGCACCGCCTCGAACCCGCACCGGACGGCGCCCGGGACCTCCTCCGTCACCGGGAAGAGGATCGCGTCGCCCTCCGGGCGCGGGCGGAGCCGTCGGTCGAGGAGCCCCTCATCGAGCAGCCGACGCCGCGTCCCTTCAGCTTCCTGTCTCGGCACCGCAAGGCACCACTGTTCCCCGTCCACGTCGACCACCAGCCATCTTTAGGTATGAGTTCTCATACTTATTCATGGATGAGTATATCGAGAGGCTGAAAGACGGGTCTCTCAAACTCTACGCACTCGAAAAGGTTCTCCCCCCCGAGGAGGCCGTCCGGGTGCGCCGGGCGTTCGTCGAGGGCGAGACCGGCACCGCCCTCCCTGCGGTGGGATCGTTCACGATCGATATCGACCGGGTCGTGAAGCGCAACATCGAGAACATGATCGGCACCGTCCAGGTGCCGCTCGGTGTCGCGGGGCCGCTCCGGGTGAAGGGCGAGTACGCCGACGGCTCGTACTACCTCCCGCTCGCCACGACCGAAGGGGCGCTCGTCGCCTCGGTGAACCGCGGCTGCTCCCTCATCACCCGGGCGGGAGGCGCGGACGTCCGGATCATGCGGGACGGGATGACCCGGGCGCCGGTCTTCGCCGCACGCGACGTGGGCCACGCCCGGGAGGTGGCGGCCTGGGTCGAGAGCCACACCAGAGAGATCCGCGAGGCTGCGGAGAGCACCACGAAGCACGGGGAGTTCCTCGAAGCCGTCACCTACGTCGCGGGGACGAGCGTCTTCGTCCGGCTCGAACTCGACACAAAAGACGCCATGGGCATGAACATGGTGACGATAGCAGGCCAGAAGGTCGGCGAACTCATCGAGCGGGAGACCGGCGCCCGCCTCGTCGCCACGTCCGGGAACATGTGCACCGACAAGAAGCCGGCTGCGATCAACCTGGTCCGGGGCCGGGGGAAGACCGTGGTTTCGGGTGTACGGCTCACCGACGCGATGGTCGCGGATCTCTTGAAGACCGATGCGGAGACGCTCATCGAGGTCAATTACAGGAAGAATCTGGTGGGTTCGGCGCGGGCGGCCTCGTTCGGGTTCAACGCCCACGCAGCAAACGTCGTCGCCGCCACCTTCATCGCCTGCGGGCAGGACCCCGCCCACGTCGTCGAGGGGAGCACCGCGATCACCACCGTCGACCGGGTGGACGGCGGAGTCTACGTCTCGGTCACCCTCCCGTCGCTCCCCGTCGGGACGGTCGGCGGCGGGACGGGGGTCGATACCCAGCACGAGTGTCTCGCGATGCTCGGCGTCGCCGGGGGCGGCGACCCGCCGGGAGCCCACGCGAAGGCATTTTCCGAGATCATCGCCGCCGGGGTGCTCGCCGGCGAACTCTCCCTCCTCGGCGCCCTCGCGGCGCAGCACCTCGCCCGGGCGCACCAGGAGCACGGGCGGGGGTGAGGCGGGGAGTACCCCCGGTACTTCCCGGCACCGCTGTGGTGCCGGAAGTAAAGGCACATGAGAACATTTAAGATACGCGATCGTCGTAAGTACTTCTTGGACATGAATCCGGGAGCCGATATCTATACCCTTCTCATCCAGGAGCGGGATGAGATCCTATCTCTCGCGCACCGGAGGGGAGCCAGAAACGTGCGGGTGTTCGGATCCGTGGCACGAAACGAAGCCCGGGAAGACAGTGATATCGACCTCCTGATCGACCTCGATCCCGACCGGAGTCTCCTTGACGTGGGCGGTCTTGCGATGGATCTCTCGCTCCTGCTCGGTCGTTCGGTTGATGTTGTGACCGAAGCGGGACTTCGGGAGCGTATTCGATCAAGGGTCTTACAGGAAGCCCGGCCTTTATGAGAGACGATCGTGAACGGCTGCTGGATGTTATCGAGGCCATCGAACGAATTGAAAGAGTATCAGTCCGAGGACGTGAGTACTTCTACAATGATGAGATGGCACAGGTCTGGATAATCCACCACCTTCAGATCATCGGGGAAGCCGTACGGGGGATTTCATCAGAATTCAAGGCTGAAAAACCGGGAATCCCCTGGACGGACATCATCGGAATGAGGAATGTCCTTATACACCACTATTTTGGAATCGACCGCGATGCAGTCTGGAATGTGGTCGAACGCGATCTGTTGGAACTGAAAAACCAGATCCTGCCCTGGGTCAGGGAGTAGGGGCCACTTGGAACGATAGTGAGCTGCTCCGGTTCTACGATCCGTCGCGAGTCGAAAACGCTTGGCGTTTTCTCCCGTTCCCGCCGTTTCGGCCCGTCACATTTAAAACCTGAACCACTTCATCATGACCAGAGCGTCCTCCTCGTTCGCGTAATAAGCCGCGACCTGGAAGACCTCCCGGTAGCCGAGACGGCGGTAGAACTCCTGCGCTCCGGTGTTCGTCACCCTGACCTCGAGCTGGACGGCGCTCGCCCCGAGGATGAGATACTCCTGCTCCAGGCGGCGGATGAGGTGCTGCCCGATCCCCTGGCGACGATACCCGGAGGCGACGGCGAGGTTCATGATATGCCCGTACACCTCTTCCCCGGTGTCTTCAACGCCCCCGGCGACGAAGCCGGCCACGTCACCGTTGTTCTTTGCCACGAAGAAGGTCTCCGGGTAGCAGGCGAGCGATTCCTGGAGCGTCCGCTCGTCCCAGGGGTCGGTGAAGGCCGACCTCTCGACGGCGACTATCTGCGGAATGTCTGCGGGCTGTGCCCGGCGAATAATGAGTTGGAGCGGCATCATAGTTTCGGCCTCTCCCTCCTGGAGTGCCCTATCTAATATAGTCTCAGGAAACAAAATAGTAGGCACATACGAGTGTGGCGGTATTTATGGTTCAGATCTATCGTTTCGCGGCGGTCCGTCCGGGGCGGCGGTACTCCGAAAGGATCCCTTCCGTGCCATACGACGTGGTGACGGCAGAAGAGGCCCGGGAATGCATCGAGAAGAATCCCTTAAGCTTCCTGCGGGTCAGCCGGCCGGATGCCGAGCTCCCCGACATACCCCCGAACGACGACCGGGTTTACCAGAGGTCGCGGGAGGTCTTCGACGGGATGCTCGCGGACGGCCTGATGCAGCGTGACCGGGAGGCCGGGATGTACGTCTACCGGGCGGTTCAGGACGGCGAGGAGTTCGTCGGGCTGGTCTGTTGCGTGGGGACAGGAGACTACGAGAACCGGACGATCCGGCGGCACGAACTCACCCGGTACGACAAGGAGGAAGACCGGACCCGGCACATCGATGTGGTCGGCGCAAACACCGGGCTCGTCTTCCTGCTCTATCGTGATCCCGGCGAGATCTTCTCCCACGTCCGCTCCCTCATCGACGGCGTGCAGCCCGACGGGAGCACCACGACCGCATCGGGCGTGCTCCACGAGGTCTACCAGATCGCCGACGAGGCCGCTCTCGCCCGCCTTGAGAGCCTGTTTGCGGGGGTGCCGGAGACCTATATCGCGGACGGGCACCACCGGGCCAAATCGGCGGTGAACGTGGCGGAGAGGCGGCGGAATGAAGGACGGTTCGCCGAAGAGGCCGGGAAGTTCATGGTGGTCTTCTTTGCCCACGACCGCGTCCGCATCCACGGCTACAGCAGGCTTGTCACCGACCTCGGCGACTACACGCCCGGGCGGTTCCTCGAAGCACTCCCGAAAGCGGGCTGGACCGTCCGCCCCTACGGGAAGATCGACGCTACGGGCTACCAGATCCAGCCGCTCGCGGTCGGGGGCGCTCCTGCCCACGTCATGCACTTCTACCTCGAGGGAACCTGGTACGAGGTCTCTCGGCCGGTCGAGGACCCCGGCGACCTGATCGGGTCGCTCGACGTCTCGGTCCTTCAGAAAGACGTCCTCGAAGGGATGCTCGGGATCTCCGACCCCCGGGGCGATCCCCGGCTCCACTACATGGGCGGGGCAAAACCCCTTCGTGAACTCGAACGGCTCGTGGACACCAAAAAATACGCCTTCGCGGTAGCGATGCAGCCGATCCCGGTCGAGACGGTGCTCGCGATCGCCGACGCGGACGGTGTCATGCCCCCGAAATCCACCTGGTTCGAGCCGAAACTCCTCTCGGGGCTTGTCGTCCACACCATCGACTGAGAGAACCATATCACTACCTTTAACTCTTTTTTGCCCGATCATCTCTTATGATCACGATTGCGCTCCCGAAGGGGAGCCTTGAGGCGCAGACGCTCCAGCTCTTCAAGGAGGCGG
>JAQVVW010000099.1 GCA_028698765.1 Methanoculleus sp.
GAACCCGGGGATCGCTGTCGGAGAGCGCCCGGTCGAGTGCCCCTTCCGCCCGCGGATCGGCGATCTCCCCGAGGATGATGGCGGCGTAGGCCCGGCGTAGCGCCGTGCCGGGAGTGACCCCCTCCGGCACGACGCCGGCCCGCCTCGCTCCGGGGAAGAGCCGTTCGTGCTCCCTCACGTCCTCCGGGCCGCCGAGGAGATCGTGCTGGGCGAGTTCGCGGTGCCGGAGACTCTTCATCGTCCCGAGATCCCCCGGCCCGCCGAGGAGATCGTGCTGGGTGATCCCGCTCCCGTGCTGGAGCCTCCTCTTTTCGGGTGGTATCCCCTCGGGCCCGCCGAGGAGGTCGACCTGGGTGAGGCCCTGGCCGGCCGGCTCCCGCGGCACCCCGTAGACCGTCCCGGCCATGGGACGTTCGAGGAGATCGATCAGCGGTTCGACCGCCGGTGTCCCGACCATGACGAGCGCGTTTGCCGCCCCCTCCCGGACGTCCTGCACCGGATCGTTGAGCGCCCGGATGAGGGGGTCCACCGCCCGCCACTCCCCGAGCGCGCCGAGGCCGAGGGCTGCGGTCCGGCGCGAGGTCGGATCGCCGCTCTGCAGCGTCTCGATCAGGTTGTCGACGTCCTCTCTCGATGCCGTATGCTCGATATCGTACTGCTTCTCCCCTGCTGGAATGTCCCTTCTCTGCACCACAATCACCTCAGGATGGGGCGATATAATCCGCCGAGAGTATAATAATATTGCGGATAAAAATCGACATCTGCCGTAACGCCGATCCGACCTCTCTCCGGAGCGGTTCTACGAGCCCGGGCGGGCAGGAGCAGGTATTTTATCTGCGCAGAGCGAGGAGAGTATCATGCCGGAGGAGAAGAGAAGGGCGGAACTGAAGATCTCCGGGATGCACTGCGCATCCTGCGCCCTCAACGTAGAACGCGCTCTCCAGGGCCGGGACGACGTCTATGACGCCCGGGTCAACCTCGCAACCGAGACCGCCGTCGTCGAGTACGACCCGGCGAAGGCAACCCTCGCGGACCTTGAACAGGCGGTCACCGATGCCGGCTACCGGGTCGTAAGGGACGAGGTCACCCTCAGGGTCGGCGGGATGGTCTGCGCCTCCTGTGCCCAGGTGATCGAGGCATCGCTCGGCGATCTCGACGGGGTCTACGAAGCCCGGGTCAACCTTGCGACCGAGAGCGTTCGGATCGTCTACAGCCCCGCGCTCGTCGCGACATCCGAGTTCCGGGCCGCCGTCGAGGATGCCGGCTACCAGTATCTCGGCCTCGAGGAGGAGGTCACCGAAGACGTCGAGACCCGGCTGCGCGAGGAAGACCTCCGGGACAAGTTCCGGCGGATGGTCGTCGGGTTTGCGGTGAGCATCCCGCTCTTCTTCTACATGCTCCTCGGGATGCCGGGGGCCGCCGCCCTCCCGGCCTCCGTGAACCTCGTCATGCTCGTCATCACCCTACCGGTCTTCGTCTACGTCAGCGCCCCCATCTTCAGGGCCGCTGCCGCCGCGCTCCGGAACCGGACGCTGACGATGGACGTCATGTACGCGATGGGGATCGGCGTTGCCTACGGCGCGAGCGTGCTCGGGACATTTGAGTTCGTCCTCACCCCGGATTTTAACTTCTACGAGACCGCCGTGATGCTTGCGGCGTTCCTGACGCTCGGCCGCTATCTCGAGGCCCGGGCGAAGGGAAGGACGTCTGAGGCGATCAAGAATCTTATCGGCCTGCGGCCGAAGATCGCGACGGTGATCCGGGACGGCCGGGAGGTCGAGGTTCCGGTCGAGGCGGTCGTCGTCGGCGATATCCTCCTGGTCCGGCCGGGGGAGAAGGTGCCGGTGGACGGGACGGTCGTCGGCGGCGAGAGTTCCGTCGATGAGTCGATGATCACCGGCGAGCCCATCCCGGCCGACAGGCGGGAGGGCGACGGGGTCGTCGGCGGCACCCTGAACGTGAACGGGGTCCTCCGGGTCCGTGCCGAGAAGATCGGGAAGGATATGGTGTTATCGCAGATCATCAGGCTCGTCCGGGACGCCCAGGGCTCACGCCCCCCGGTGGAGCGGATCGCCGACGTCGCGGTCTCCTACTTCATCCCGGTCATTCTCGCGATAGCGTTCGCCGCCTTCCTCATCTGGTACGTGGGGCTCGGTTCGTCGCTCCTCTTTGCGCTCACGGTGCTGATCTCCGTTCTGGTCGTCGCCTGCCCCTGCGCGCTCGGCCTCGCCACCCCGACCGCCGTGACCGTCGGGATCGGGAGGGGCGCCGAACTCGGGCTGCTGATAAGGAACGGCGAGGCGCTCGAGGTCTCGGAGAAACTGACCGCGATCATCTTCGACAAGACGGGGACGCTCACCCGGGGGAAACCCGACGTCACCGACGTCGTCGCGTTCGCGATCCCGGAAGACCGGCTCCTCTCGGTCGCCGCGGCGGTCGAGAAGAACTCCCAGCACCCGCTCGCTGCGGCGGTCGTCCGGCAGGCAGAGAGTGCGGGTCTCGCTCTCCCGGCGTCTGAGCGTTTCACCACCTTCGGCGGCCTGGGGGTCAGCGCCGTCGTGGAGGGGAAGGAAGTCCTTATCGGGAACCAACTGTTCCTCGAAGAGCACGGCATCGTCGTCCCCGAGAAGGCCCGGACACGGGTGACCGTGTTTCAGGACGTGGGGAAGACCGCGGTCCTCGTCGCCATAGGGGGCGAACTTGCGGGCATCCTCGCAATCGCCGATACCCTCAAACCGACGACGCGGACCGCCGTCGCGGAACTGAAACGGATGGGCCTCTCCGTCATGATGATCACCGGCGACAACGAGCGGACGGCGAACGCCATCGCCCGCGAGGTCGGGATCGAGGACGTCCACGCCGGGGTGCTGCCGCAGGAGAAGGCCGAGGAGGTCCGGGCCCTCCAGGTGCGGGGCGAGGTCGTGGCCTTCGTCGGCGATGGGATCAACGACGCCCCGGCGCTCGCGCAGGCGGACGTCGGGATCGCGATCGGGGGCGGGACGGACGTCGCCATCGAGAGCGGAGATATCGTCCTCGTCCGGGACGACCTCGTCGACGCCGTCGCGGCGATAGAACTCTCCCGGAAGGTGATGAGCCGGATCAAGCAGAACCTCTTCTGGGCGTTCGCCTACAACGCCGCCCTCATCCCCCTCGCGGCAGGCGTGCTCTACCCCTTCTTCGGCATCACCTTCCGGCCGGAGTACGCGGCGCTCGCGATGGCCCTCTCGTCGGTGACTGTCGTCTCGCTCTCGCTGATGCTCAAGACATATATACCCCCGGTGAAGAGAGGAATCATGTCGGAGGTTGGTGCACGTGGCAGTTGATCCGGTATGCAAGATGGACGTCGATGAGGCGACGGCGAAGTTCACGTCCGAGTATAAGGGGAAGATCTACTACTTCTGCGCCCCGGGGTGCAAGAAACTCTTCGAGCGCGACCCCGAAGCCTACCTGAAGGAGTCGTAACATTTTTTACCGGCGGAGTGTCCCGGTGCGGATCGCAAAACCCTTATGCTCAAAGAATAATAGGGTATTCTTGAATCCGGCCAAGAATAATCGACATTTTTGATATAGCGTCATATGGTTTACGCCGGTGGACATCGCATGTCTAACTAGGGCTTTCGCTTTTGGTTCAAATCTTGGTAAGTGTTGATCCCTGTTTTCCGGTTCCCTTGACTACGAGGAAGGTCGACTCTCCTTTATATGGATCCCTGTTGACGCAATTTTATGAACCAACGACATATTGCCGAAACGATAATTAGTCCTCTTTTGGCGACGTTCTACCTGGGAGCATTCAACTCGGTCCAAATTTGCGTGGATTCAATTCATGCATGGGGTGAGAGTGTATCTATCCAGGCATCAAAAGTGGTGCTTTGGTTCGATGAGACTCTTGTTTGGATGAAAGCTCTCACTGATGTGGTCGAACTTCTAGGCGACACAATCTCTCTCGTTAAAAATATTTTGATAATTATCAAAATTGTTATTGGTATCGTAGAATTCCTAAAAAAAATCTCACTGGCCGACCTTGCTTTATATATAATGACAGAATATGCTTGAGGCTTTGATAGGGAAGAGAACTATTGCAATTTTCGGAAAACTGCCTGAATGTCTACGAGGCGTAAATAGAACTTGAAACCGTTCTGAAATGATGGGTTCGTTCTAAAAAGATCTATGAACCATCAGTGTCTCTTATAGGAGTTTTTCCTCCTAGAACTTTATCATCTGAATCATATCCGGGGCAAGAATGGTGAAACGGCTTCCCACTGGATATCGCCACGCGGGGGAGGGACCGGGAGGGGGTGTCCCCCTCCCGGCAGGCGTTTTTAGGATGAGTTCTGAGGCTTTCGATTTGGTTCAAATCCTAGGTAAGTGTTGATTCCCGTTTTCCGGTCCCCCTGACTACGAGGATGGCTGACTTTGCTTTATATGGGGTATTGTTGACGCAATCCTATGACTAAAATAAAGCAAAGAAATCTTTTTGGAAAAACAATTTACCCTCGTGTTGAAATTGTCTGTCAGGGAACATTTTACTCGATCCAAACTTACGTGGACTCAACTCATGCATGGGGTGAGAGTCTATCAGCGCAGACACCACAAGTGATACCTTGGCTCGATGAACTCTTCGTTTGGATAGAAAACCTCATTGATGCGGTCGATCTTCCAGATGGCGAAACTATTCTCATTCGAATCCTGATAAGGATTATCAAACTCATTATCAATCTCATAGATTTAAAAAAAGCCAGCTAGCCGATCTATCTTTATATGGGATGATAGAATGCGTTTAAGGCCTTGGTAGAGGAGATAGTCATTGATTGAGGACTCTGTTATCCGGCCATAGTCAGAGTCTGAATGTGAGGGCGGCTTTTACCCAGACATCGCCATGCGGGGAGGGACCGGGAGGGGGTGTCCCCCTCCCGCTAAAGGCGTTTTGAGACAACTGCACTCTCAGAACCGGTAGACCATCTGCCGCGTCCGTGCTCCCTGCCGCTCCTCCCCGGGGCCAAGGCCGCTCGCATCGTCGCAGACGCTCCGGAGGGTGGCACTTGCGTTGTCGGCGAAGTGAACCGCCCAGGCCTCGGGCGTCCGGGGCTGGACATCGCCGTGGGGGCCGTGGTGCGACATCACGATATGAAGGATGTGGCTGAACCGCGCGGGATCGACTCCTGCGGAGAACTTCATGAGCGCTGCGGCTCCGATCACCGTATGCCCGACGAGCGAGTACTCCGGGAGCGCGACGAACGAGAAGCCCTGGCGGCGGAAACAGGAGGCTTTGCCGACGTCGTGGAGGAGCGCTCCGGCAAGCAGCACGTCAGTGTCCATCCCCGCCCGGCAGACGGTACCCGCGAGGTTCGCCGCAATCTCCGCGGTCTCGAGAGTGTGCTCCGCAAGCCCTCCGATATAGTCGTGGTGCCGGCGTTTGGCCGCGGGAACCTCAAAGAACCCGGGCGTATCGTTCATCACCCGTGAGACGAGAGAGAATACGCCGGGGTCCTCGATCCGGGCGGTCATGCGCCCGAGTCCCCGCCGGACTCCGTCGTCGTCGGCGGGTGCATGGATGAACCAGGACGGATCGAGGAGGTCTCCCCGGATCGGGTCTCTCAGGTTCGCGATCCCGTCGTTCACGTTCACCTCGCAGGTGCCGTTGAACTCCTTCGCGTAGCCCTGGATCCGGTAGACCTCGCCCGGCCGGATCGCCCGGCAGAACACCTCGATCTGTCCCGCGCTGAGATCCGGCGTCCCCCAGACCTTGCAGGTCCCCCGGCCGGTCTTATCGGATATGGCGAGCTGGATGTACTTTCCGCCCCGCTTCTCCCGGAGTTCTGCAGCCTCCACCACGAAGGGCGCGTCGACCTGGACGCCCCCGTTGAGTTCTTCCACGAAGATCGTCTTCTCAAACACCGGATCACCGCTCTTGCAGAACCCATCCACGTTATGGGGCTTAAAACCCCGCGGTTTGTTCCGGGGGGAGCAGGGGGAGGCGAACTACCCGAACCGGAGCCGGACCATCCCGACGAGCATCGCTTTTGCGTCCGTTGTCGCCACCTTCGACTCGTCCCGGTTCTCCCAGGTGATCGGGACCTCCTCCACCCGGCAGCCGCTCTGCCGGAGCCG
>JAQVVW010000100.1 GCA_028698765.1 Methanoculleus sp.
TGCGGCTCATCTACGACGTCGCGCACAACGTCGCGAAGTTCGAGCGCCACGACGTCGGCGGGGTCTCGACGGAGGTCTGCGTCCATCGCAAAGGCGCGACGCGGGCGTTCGGCCCGGGCGTCCCCGGTATCCCCCGCGAGTATGCCGCGGTCGGGCAGCCGGTGATCATCCCGGGGAGCATGGGGACGTCATCCTACCTTCTCCACGGCACGACGGCCGCGATGGAGAAGACGTGGGGGAGCACCTGCCACGGCGCGGGGAGGGTGCTCAGCCGGTCGAAGGCCAAGAAAGAGATCCGCGGCAAGGAACTCCGTGAACGCCTCGCAGGAGCCGGCATCCTGGTGCGCGCACACAGCGACTCCGTCCTTGCCGAAGAGGCCCCTGATGTCTACAAGCCGAGCGGGGAGGTTGTCCGCGTCGTGCACGAAGCGGGCCTCTCGGATATCGTCGCCCGGCTCGACCCGCTCGGGGTGATCAAGGGGTGACCGGCAGGACGGGGCTGCTCTGGGACACCTCCCTGATGTTTTCGCGGCTCATCGAGGACTGCGGCGCCGCTTGCGAATCGGTCAACCCGAACATGTTCGCCTCTCCCTTCTGGCGCGGGAGGTTTGGTGCGCTCATTGTACCGACGGGGTTTGCGAACCCGGCCTACTCGAACCTTCTCCCCGCTCTCCGGGCGGCAGAGGGCCGTATCCGGCGGTTCGTCGAGAACGGCGGGAGGCTGCTGGTCTTCGGCGCGGGATGCTCGCGCACGGACGCCTACGACTGGCTCCCGTTCCCGGTGACCTACTCGTTTGCCTATGGGCCGCGTGCCGTCCGGTTTGCCGGAGAGGGACCCTTCAACTCCCTTTTTTCGGGGTACGACCTCGACGCCGTCGAGTGCGACGGCTCGTTCCCGTCACACGGCGGCGAGACGCTTGCCGCCACCCCCGATGGCGAACCGCTCCTCGTCGGGAAGCCGCTCGGCGACGGAATGATCCTGGTCACCAGCATCCATGAGTACCCGTCGCGCGAATTCCTGAAGGAATTCTCCTGCGGAGATAGGGAAACATTATTTTAGATAAAACCTGATGAACAGTATGGATACGGCCATGAATCAATACATCGTCTCTGCGTCTTCGAGCGCGCGCGATCTCATCCCGATCGTGGTATGTATTCACGATCTGCTCGGTCGGCTGCCCGTTACGGCACGATCCCGCGAACACCCCGGGGTCAGGGTCGAGGGCGGAGAGGTGATCGATGAGGCCTATACCGGCCCGATCCTCGAGGAAGTTCTGGCGGAGAACGCCACATTGAGGGTCAGGCCACCGAGCGGCCCGTACAAAGGCATCCCGGTGGTGGTGGCGCCGGTAAGGGACGAAGAGGGCAGCGCAATCTGCGCAATCGGCATCGTCGATCAGACCGGCATCTTTGATCTGGCGGGCTTCATGGAGCAGAGCACGGTGATCCGGAGGCAGGTCTGCGGTGAGGACCCGTGTCCGCTCCCGACCGAGTCGCCTGCAGCGAAAAGGTAATGGACATGAAGGATACGGCAATCAACGTCTTGAAGATTCTCGAAGAATCGCCCGGCCCGCTATCGGGGGAACGGATCGCAGAGCAACTGGGAATCACCCGATCGGCTGTCTGGAAGCAGATACGCGAACTCCGCAGGCTGGGGTATGGGATATCGTCGTCCCGGGCGGAAGGCTACCGCCTTGAGGAGAAGAGCGACCGGCTCCTTCCCTACGAGATCAACAAGAAGCTGCGCACCCGGGTCATCGGACGGCAGATCCGTCATTTCGATAGCACCGCCTCTACGGGCTGGATTGCGAAGAAACTTGCCGCCGAGACCGATCCTGAAAAACTCCACGGCATGGTGATCATCGCCGAGGAGCAGACCGGCGGGGTAGGAAGGCTCGGACGCGCCTGGGTCTCGCCTGCCGGCGGCATCTGGCTCACCATTCTCCTGAAACCGAAGATCCCGCTCGACCACCTCTTCATGATCACCATGGCCGGATCGGTCGCGATTGCCCGCGCCATCCGCAAGGAGTACGGCATCGGTGCGCTCATCAAGTGGCCCAACGACATCTTCATCGGGGACAAGAAGGTCGGCGGTCTGCTCCTGGAACTTGCTGCCGAGGCGGATACCGTGCACTACGCCCTACTCGGGATCGGGATCGACGCGAACATATCGCTCACCGAACTCTCGTCTCCCCTGAAGGATATCCTGACCTCGCTCGAGGCGGTGGTCGGCCACGAGGTCGACCGCGTGGCGCTGCTTGCCCGGGTTCTCCGGGAGTTCGAACTGCGCTATCAGCAGCTCGAGGACGGCGAATACGACTCTATCATCCGCGAGTGGAAGAGTCTCTCCATGACGATCGACCAACGGGTGGTCATCAAGACGATCAACAAGACCTTCGCGGGAGAGGCGATCGATATCGACGCCCACGGCGCCCTGCTCATCCGGAAGGACAACGGAAAGGTTGAGCGGGTCATCGCCGGGGACTGTTTCCAGTTCTAACCACCCATACACTTTTTAGGTCATCGGGCTCCGGGGGAGGCTTCCCCCGGTAACGGAACTGCCCCGGGAGTCTTTCTCGAATACAGTCTCCAGGGTCATCCGTCCACCTTACTACCCTCTCCCGGCGTTCTCCGGAGGCTATGCGATAGGAGTCGCCGGGGTTACCCGGCGTTCGCGCATCAACAGACATTTATGTCAACCACCCAAAATAAACTGGTTGACATGATTCGCCGGGCCAAGATTCTCGCCTACAGCGGTACCTTCATCGCGCTGATCGCCGCCGGGAGCTGGATATCCATACCGCTCCCTCCGGTTCCGCTCACGCTTCAGACCCTTTTCGTCCTGTTATCCGGGATCGTCATGAAGCGCTACGCGGTGATCCCCGTCGCTCTTTACGTCCTCCTCGGGGCGGCGGGCCTCCCGGTCTACCACAACGGCACGGCGGGCCTCGGGGTGCTTCTCGGCCCCACAGGCGGGTTCCTGGTCGGCTTCATCCCCGCCGCCCTCGTCGCCGGGCTCGCCTACGAACACGAGTCGCCGAAATGGCGTATAGGAGGCCTTATCGCAGCCTGTGCAATCTACCTCTCGGCCGGCGCCGTATGGCTTTCATATTCGGCCTCGCTCTCGCTCTACCAGGCTATCCTGCTCGCCGTCGCCCCGTTTATCATCGGCGATGCCGTAAAGGTCGCGGCCGCCTACGCCATAGGAAAACGGGTGACATGATCCAGATCACCAATCTCCGCCACCGGCTGCTCGACGTCCACGACCTCGCGGTGGACGCGCGTCATATCGCCATCATCGGGCCGAACGGGAGCGGCAAGACGACGCTTCTTTCGGTCTGCTCCGGTATCGAGGAGCCCGAAGCGGGGACAGTCCGGCTCCTCGGCCGTCCCCCGTCCGCCATGAAGGTCGGCTGGGTGGGGGAGTTCCCCGACCGGACGCTCCTCTTCTCCCGGGTTTACGACGAGATCGCGTCGACACCCCGGTTCCGCCACCACCCCTGCCCCGAGACGGACGGGATGGTCCGGGCGGCCGCGGAGGTGGTCGGCATCCCGCACCTCCTCGGCAAAAAGGTCGCAGATCTCTCCGGGGGGGAGAAGGCACTCGTCGCGCTGGCCGCCGCCTGTGCAGGCGACCCCGAGGTGCTCGTCCTGGACGAGGCCGACTCGCACCTGGACGGCGTGACGGCGGAGCGCGTCCGGCGCGTGGTGCAGGAGAGCGCCGCGGCCCATGTGCTCTGGTGCACGCAGTCGATGGACACCGCGGCCACCGCGGACTACGTCCTCTTCATGGAGAACGGCCGCGTCCGGCACCACGGCACGCCGGAGGAGGCCTTCTCCGCGCTTGAGGAGACGTGCTTTTACCCCACGATCTGGAGGGTCTGCCGGTGAGGGTCGCACTTCTCGATCTCGTCTTTTCGCGGGGCTCGTTCGCCCTCCGGGGCAGCGGCACGTTCGACGAGGGCGTGCACCTGGTCAGCGGGCCGGTGGGAAGCGGGAAGTCGACGCTTGCTCTTCTGCTTGCCGGCCTGCTCCGGCCCGGGAGCGGGGCCGTCCGGCGGCACGACGTTCTGTCGACGCAACTTTTGCTGCAGTTCCCCGAGCACCACGTCACCTCCCCGACGGTTGCCGGGGAGGCCGCTTCCTGGGGGCTTGTGCCGGAGGACGCGCTCGCGCTGGCGGAGTTGTCGGGGCGCGCGGACGACGACCCGTTCCACCTCTCCCGCGGCGAACTCAAACGGCTGACCCTTGCCTGCGCGCTCCTGAACGATCCGGATCTGCTGCTGCTGGACGAACCGTTCAGTTCTCTCGACTGCACCGCGAAGAAGAAGGCCTGTGGGATGCTCGAAGAGCGGGATTCCGGCATCACGATCGTCTTCTCGCACGAGCGCGCGGTTCTTCCCCGGGTGGACACGATCTGGGAGATGGAGGAAGGCGTTCTTGTGGCCCGCGGCAGCGTGCCCGACGCGATCCCCTCCTGGCGGCACGCTCCGCCGTATCTTCGGTATGCTCTGGAACAGGGCGCCCGCCCTATGAACATCAGGCTCTCCGACGCCCGGGAGGCGCTATGCAGGATCCGCGGCTGAGGCTTCTTTCCGTCGCCGTCCTCTCGCTCGCAGCGTTCGCGAGCACCGCGGGAGCCGCCGCCGCACTCGTCTGGTGGCTGCTTTTTACACCACGCACAAAATCACTCCCCCGCCCGGGGGTGCTGCTCCCGCTCGTTGCGATAGTTGCCGCAACGGCACTCGTCTCGGCGTGGGGCGGCGGTGCAGGGCTCTCCTACTTCTTTCGGATGACCGTGATCCTCCTCCTCGCCGCGTGGGCGTATGCCGGGACGGAGGATGGTGAGGTGCTCACCGTAGCGGTCTGGGCGCTCGGGAACCGGGTGGGGTTCGAGGTCGGGCTCATCGCTGAGATGGGGATTGGCGGCCTCTCCGTGATCCGCCGGGAGGTCGAGCAGGTGCGGGTGGCGATGGCGCTGAAGGGTATCCGGCCGGGTCTCCGCTCGATCGTGCCGCTCGCCGTCACTCTCATCGTCATGGAGATCCGGCGGGCCGACGAGACCGCGCGGTTGCTTGTGGTACGGGGATACACGACCGGGGGAAAGATATGTCCCCGGTTCAGGACGGATCCTCTGGACGTTCCCGCTGGAATGGCGGCCATAATACCCGCCATTTTATCAGCTCTACCTCTTAGTGACGTTTTTATATTAGTAGGATGAATTTTTGAGAGGCTTTATTGATATCTTCTCAGCCCTTCGAGGTGTACAAATCGATGTGTGCTGCCAAATTAGGTTCACTCAATATCACCGACACCACGCTTAGGGACGCGCATCAGTCGCTCATCGCCACTCGCCTCCGGACTGAGGATATGCTCCCGCTTGCCCGGGCCATCGACGAAGCAGGCTTCTTCTCCGTCGAGGCCTGGGGCGGGGCAACCTTCGACACCTGCATAAGGTTCCTCAACGACGATCCCTGGGAACGTCTCCGGGTGCTGAAGGCGGAGCTACGGCGCACCCCTATCCAGATGCTCCTGCGCGGTCAGAACCTCGTGGGCTACCGGCATTACCCTGATGACGTGGTGGAGAAATTTGTAGAGGCGTCGGCGCGAAACGGGGTCGACATCTTCCGGGTCTTCGACGCATTAAACGATATCCGGAACATGAAGAAAGCGATGGCGGAGGTCAAGAACGTCGGGGCGCACCTGCAGGGTGCGATATCCTATACGACGAGCCCCGTCCATTCGGTCGCAACGTTCGTCGATATGGCAGAAGAGCTCTATTCGCTCGGCTGCGACTCGATCTGCATCAAGGACATGGCCGGCCTGATCATGCCGCACGATGCCCGCGACCTCATCACGGGGATCAAGAAGAGGGCGGACGTCAGGGTCTGTCTCCACTCCCACTGCACGAGCGGCGTCGCGCCCCTGAGTTACCAGGCGGCCATCGACGCAGGCGTGGATATCCTGGATACGGCGATGTCGCCATTCGCCTTCGGCACCTCCCAGCCTCCGACGGAGAGCGTCGTAGCAAGCGTTGCCGGGACGGCGCGAGACACGGGTATCGATCTCCTTGCGCTCCGCAAAGTCAG
>JAQVVW010000101.1 GCA_028698765.1 Methanoculleus sp.
GACCGATGCCGCGAGCGCCATCTTCCCGAGCACGCGATCGATCCCCCACGCGAGGTTGACCGCGGTCGGGCGGGTGCCCCTGAGGAGTTCGCCCGCCCGGGCGACCTCGCCCGAGAACCGCCCGAGATCCGTCTCGGTGCTCCGGACGGCGGCGAGCGCCACGCCCATCGCGCCGGCAATCCCGAGCGCCGGCGCTCCCCGGATCTCGAGCCGCCGGATCGCCCGGGCGAGGTCGTCGATGGTCGCACACCGCATCTGCTCGTACCGGCCGGGGAGCAGGGTCTGGTCGATGTAGAGGATGCACTCGTTCTCTGCATCCCACGCGATGGTGTAGGGGTCTCCCTCGTCCAGCATGCTCATCCCACCCTGATCGTGTCGAGGAACGCCCGCATGGCCGCCGCCTCGCCCATCGCGACGGAGTCGGGGATGTCCCTCGGCGCGGTGGCGGTCCCCGCCACGTAGATCCCGGGCTTCATCGTGAGGACGGGGCCGAGTTTCTGGTCGGCGACCGCGAAGAACCCGGACTCGTCCCGCGGGATGCCGAGCATCCGGGCAACCACATCCGCCCCCGCGGCCGGTTCGAGCCCGACGGAGAGGACGACCAGGTCGGGGTGGAACGTCTCCACCTCGCCGGTCTCGGTGTTCTCCGCGACCATCATCAGGCGGTCGTTCTCCTCGAGCACCTCGCCGGGGAACCCGCGGACGAACCTGACCCCGAGGTTCCTCGCCCGCTCGTAGTACTCCTCGTAGCCTTTGCCATACGCGCGGATGTCGTTATAGAAGACAACGACCTCGATATCGGGGTTCTTCTCCCGGATGAGCGTGGCGTTCTTCATCGCGTACATGCAGCAGACCCCGGAGCAGTAGGGGCGTCCGGCGGCGAGGTCGCGTGAGCCGACGCACTGGACGAAGGCCACACTCCGGGGCGGTCTGCCGTTCGAGAGCCGTTTCAGTCTCCCGCCCGTCGGGCCGCTTGCGTTGATCATCCGCTCGAACTCGAGGCTCGTGATGACGTCGGGGATTGCGAGGTAGCGGAGTTGCCTCTTGTTTTTGGCATCGAATGTCGCGTAGCCGGTCGCGACGACGATGCTTGCCGCCTCGATCTCAAGGTAGCGCTCCTCGTCCTCGTGCAGGATCGCCTCTTTCCCGCAGGCGTCGTAGCAGAGCCCGCACTCGATACAGTGCTCCTGGTCCTTGACGACGATGTCCGGGACCGCCTGGGCGTGGGGCTTGTAGATCGCCTTCCGCACGCCGATCCCGGCATCGAACCGGTTGTAAACCTCCACCGGGCAGATCGCGACGCAGTCCCCGCACCCGTTGCACTCGCTTTCGAGGACGTAGCGAGGGTGTTTTCTGACCCGGACGCGGAACCTCCCCACCTCGCCCTCGATCCCCTCGACCTCGGAGCAGGTGTGGATGGTGACGTTAGGGTGCCGGGCCACCTCGACCATCTTCGGAGAGAGGATGCACATCGAGCAGTCGTTCGTGGGGAACGTCTTGTCGAGCTGGGCCATGTGCCCGCCGATGGTCGGTTCGCGCTCGATGAGGTGGACGTGGATGTTGTGGTCGGCAAGGTCGAGCGCCGCCTGGATCCCCGCGACCCCGGCGCCGATGACGACGACCTCAGCCATGGCGGTACCTCCCTGCGAGGTTGACGTATTCGCGCGCGTTGTGGAGGATGCTCTCCTGCTGCTCGGGCGTCGTCTCCCTGACGACCTTCCCCGGCACCCCGAGGACGAGCGAGTTTTGCGGGATCTCTCTTCCCTCCGTCACCACCGCGCCGGCGCCGATGATGGAGCCCTCCCCCACCACCGCGCCGTTCAGGACGACGGCGCCCATCCCCACGAGCACCCGGTCGCGGATGGTGCAGCCGTGCAGGATGGCGCCGTGGCCGACCGAGACCTCCGCACCGATGGTGACCGGAAACCCCGGTGTCGTGTGGACGACGGCGTTGTCCTGGATGTTTGAGCCCGACCCCACCGCGATCGTATCCCGGTCGCCCCTGACCACGGCGCCGAACCAGACGCTCACGTCGTCGGCAAGCCTCACGTCTCCGATGACCGTTGCGTTCTCTGCGACAAAGACGCGGTTCCCCACAACCGTTCCGCTCTCCATAGTGTGTCTACTATTGGTTGCAGCGATACAAAATGTTCTCCATCGATCCGACGGCGTGAAGCGGGGCCGGGAGAAAGCCTGCACCGCTTCACCCGAGCATATAGATCAGCATCGCCGAGATCCCGCCCGAGAACGTGGCGATCAGGTTCGTGCCCGAGTTCCCGATCCTGCCGCTGTTCTCGAGCGTTGCGCCCACCAGGCTGTCGATGTTGGTGCCGACGAAGCCGGCGACGATCGTGACGACGACCATCCAGGGGTCGGCGACACCCATCGCCCATGCGACGACGGCGACGATGGCGGATGCGGTGACGGCCGCAACCTCGCCGCGGAGGGTCACCCCCCCATTCGTCCCCCGCGGCACCGATTTGAGCGTCGTGATCAGGTACGGCGCCCTCCCCGTGACCCCGATCTCGCTTGCGGCGGTATCGGCGGCGGCGGAGGAGACGCTCCCCATATAGAGCGCCACGAACGCCGGGTGGCCCGTCAAGCCAAAGAGGATGGCGGCGGCGGTCGCCACCAGGCCGTTTGCGAAGACGTTGAAGTAACCGCGTACGCCCCCGTGCTCCTGGGCGACACCGAGCTGCTCCTTGTCGCGGTAGCGGTACCGGGTAGCCCCGGCACCGATGATGAAGAAGGTGAGCATGATCAGGAACCACCGGACGTCCGCGAAGACGATCAGGATGATCCCGATCATGGCGCCCGAGAAGAGGCCGCTGATGTCGGCCACCCGGAACCTGTAGGCAGTGTAGCCGAACCCGAACCCGATGAGTGCCGCGGCGATGAGAAGGGTCAGTTCGACCTCGAAGTTGAGTTCCTCGAAGAGGAACATCGTCATCGCGACGCCGAGCGCCTCGATCATCAGGGCATCGTCCCGCCCTCGGAGAGCCGCCCGGAGGAGCACCGCGACGAGCACCCCCATCACGGCGACGAGCGGCACGGCATACTGGAGGTAGAGCATCACCGCGATCGATACGACGATAGCGGCAACCAGGTGGTGGAGATACGACGCGTGCTTCCCTCCGGTAAGCCGGAAGGCCACTTCCCCGATCACGACGATGCCGAGGGTGCAGGTGAAGACGAATGTCGAGAGCCAGCCGAGCCCGTAGAGCACGGCAAGCACGATGATCGAGAACGATACGTACCGGGTATCCTTGATGAGGAAGAGGACGAGCGAGAACGGGACGAGGAAGAGCGTGAGCAGCCATGCCGGCTGGAGCAGGGGGGCCAGGCCTATGAAGGCGAGGGTGAGCACCGATGCCAGAACCAGCCCCATACGCTTTGTCATTCCTATACGATTGGAAGTTCAGGGACAAAGCCTTTAGGGTCGAACACCTGCCGTCTCCGTGGTTTTTGGCGGTGGACGTTCCGGGAAACCCGGGATGGGGACGGCGAACCCGTGCGCTACGCGGGATACCCGGCCGGGGAAAGCCCAACAATATATTTCACTGCGAAGAGAGAGATCATACGCTGAAAATGTCGCCGTCACATCAACTACCCAAAAACTACGATATCGAAGAAGTGGAGACGCGCTGGCAGAGTACCTGGCGGGATGAGGAGAACTATTTCGACCCCGTCTCTTCGAAACCGCAGTTCATCATCGATACGCCGCCTCCCTATCCCACCGGCAACTTCCATATCGGGAACGCATTAAACTGGTGTTATATCGACTTCATCGCGCGGTACAAACGTATGCGCGGTTACAACGTCATGTTCCCGCAGGGGTGGGACTGCCACGGCCTCCCGACCGAGGTGAAGGTCGAGGAGACCTACGGGATCACCAAGAACGATGTACCGCGGGAGAAGTTCCGGGAGATGTGCCGCGACCTCACGCTCTCGAACATCGAGAAGATGCGGGCGACGATGCGGCGGCTCGGGTTCTCGACCGACTGGAGCCACGAGTACATCACCATGCTCCCGGACTACTACAGAAAGACCCAGGCGTCGTTTTTGCAGATGCTCAAGGCCGGCGACATCTACCAGAGCGAGCATCCGGTGAACTTCTGTACCCGGTGCGAGACGGCCATCGCGTTCGCCGAGGTCAACTACGCGCCCCGCACCACCAAACTCAACTACTTCGACTTCGACGGCGTCGAGATCGCCACCACCCGGCCGGAACTGCTCGCGGCCTGCGTTGCCGTGGCCGTCCATCCTGAAGACGAGCGCTACCGCGGGATGAAGGGGAAGAGGCTCACCGTCCCGATCTTCGGTCACGATGTTCCGATCATCGAGGACGTCGCGGTCGATCCTGAGTTTGGCAGCGGTGCGGTGATGATCTGTACGTTCGGCGACAAAACGGACGTCTACTGGTGGAAGCAGCACGCCCTGGATCTCAGGAAGGCGATCGACCGGCAGGGCGTCATGACCGCGACCGCGGCCCCGTATGAGGGGATGACATCGGAGGCCTGCAGGGAAGCGATCCTGGCGGATATGGAGAAGGCCGGGATCCTGAAGCGGCAGGAGGAACTCGAACAGCGGGTGGGAACCTGCTGGCGGTGCAAGACCCCGATCGAGATCCTCTCGGAGCGGCAGTGGTTCGTCCGGGTCCACCGGGACGAGATCATGGATGCGGCGCGGAGGATCTCCTGGACGCCGGAGCACATGTTTACCCGGATGGAGAACTGGGCGGACTCGATGGAGTGGGACTGGTGCGTCTCCCGACAGCGGATCTTCGCGACCCCGATCCCGGTCTGGTTCTGCACCGCCTGCGGCGAGATGGTCATCCCGGCCGAGGAAGACCTCCCGATCGACCCGACCGTCGATAAGCCGAAGGTCCCCTGCCCGAAGTGCGGCGGATCGGAGTTCACCGGCGAGAAGGATGTCCTCGACACCTGGATGGACTCCTCGATATCGGCGCTCCACGTCACCGGGTGGGACGGGACCGGTAAACCGCCATACTTCCCGGCACAGCTCCGCCCCCAGGGCCACGATATCATACGGACGTGGGCGTTCTACACGATCCTCCGGGCGAAGGCCCTCGTCGGCAGCCACCCCTGGGACGAGATCCTGGTGAACGGGATGGTGCTCGGAGAAGACGGGTTCAAGATGAGCAAGAGCAGGAGCAACATCATCGCCCCTGAAGAGATCGTCGGGCAGTACGGCGCGGACGCGCTCCGGCAGTGGGGTGCGGGCGGCGCTGCGACCGGTTCGGACATCATGTTCAACTGGAACGACGTCATCGCCGCGTCCCGGTTCCAGACCAAACTCTGGAACATCTTCCGGTTCGTCATGGGGCACCTGGAGAAAGGCGCCGAGCCCGAAGCACCGGTGACGGAACTCACCGACCGGTGGCTCTTCGTCCGGCTCTCCGAAACGGTCGCGGAGGTCACCGCCGCGATGGAGAGTTACCAGTTCGACCGGGCGCTCAGGGCGATCCGGGAGTTCGCCTGGAACACGCTCGCCGACGACTACATCGAGATCGCGAAGGGGCGCCTCTATACGGACGACAGCAGCAGGGCCAGCGCCTGCAGTGCGCTCCGGACGACGATGGACGTCCTCTGCCGTCTCCTCGCCCCGATCATCCCGCACTTCGCGGAGGAGTGCTACCATAACCTCGCCGGGAGAAGCGTCCATGCGGAGGCCTGGCCGGACTTCTCATACACCGACGACGAAGCGCGGCGCCACGGCGATCTCCTGGTGAAGACGATCGCGGAACTCCGGCGCTACAAGCACGACAAGGGCATGGCGCTGAACGCCCCGCTCGGTCACGTGATGATCTACGCGCCTGAACCGGTCGACGACGCCGGCGACGCCGGACGTGCGCTCAACGCCGACGCCCGGTGGAGCACCGGCACGCCCAAACTCGAAGAGGTCGTGAACGGCGTGGACTTCAACATGGCGGTGATCGGACCGACGCTCAGAAAGCAGGCGCGGGGGTTCATGCAGGCCGTGGAGGCGCTCCCGCCGGAACTGCTCAAGAACCCGCCTGCGACCGTCACGGTCGACGGCGAGGAGATCCCCGTGCCCCCCGG
>JAQVVW010000102.1 GCA_028698765.1 Methanoculleus sp.
TCTGGCCTTCTCGATAACTTCGACGAATCTATCCAGACGATCATTGAGCAACTCAAGACTCTCACCCTCACCAATCAGAAACTCCGCGCTGCCCGCGACCTCCTCCTCCCCCGCCTGATGAATGGAGAGATTACTGTATGAGTGACACCGTTTTTACCAAAGTTGATTACGACCTCAATTCGCTGGTCAAGTACATTGAAATGGGCATAATAGGCCTCCCTGATATCCAGCGGCCGTTCGTATGGAAGAATGCGAAGGTCCGTGACCTCTTCGATTCCATGTATCGTGGCTACCCGGTAGGTTATCTGCTGCTATGGCGCAACGGCCTCGCCGACGACCGTACCATAGGTACGGACGTCAAGCAAAAATCGGCGCAACTGGTGGTCGTTGACGGGCAACAGCGGCTCACATCGCTCTATGCAGTGGTCAGAGGGGTACCTGTCGTTAGAGCAAACTACGCTATTGAGCGGATCTACATCGCCTTCAACCCGCTGGAAGAACGATTCGAGGTTGCTGACGCTGCTATCCGACGCGATAAAGCATTTATCCCGGATATTTCTCAGATCTGGAACAATGACACCGATATCTTCGAGGTGGTCGACGACCACCTTGAAGGGTTGCGAACCTCGCGTGATGTGACGGAAGAAGAAACTAAGCGCATTCGAAAGTCCATCTCGAAACTGCAGTCACTGACGACCTTTCCTTTCACCGCTCTGGAACTGGCAGCAGACATATCCGAAGAAGATGTTTCCGATGTCTTTGTCCGCATCAACAGCAAGGGCACCCCGCTCAACCAGGCAGACTTCATCCTGACGCTGATGTCTGTCTTCTGGGATGAGGGGCGGGCTGAACTGGAACGTTTCTGCCGTGAGGCGCGTCAACCCACCAAAGGAACGGCCTCACCGTTCAACTACTTCATCGAACCGGGGCCGGCACAGTTGCTGCGTGTCAGTGTCGGTCTGGCGTTCAAACGTGCTCGCTTGCAGTACGTATACTCCATCCTGCGGGGGAAAGATCTTGAGACCGAGCAGTTCAGCGACGAACGCCGGATAGAGCAGTTTGGCAGGCTCAAAGACGCCCAATCACGCGTGCTCAACATCCAGCACTGGCATGATTTCCTGAACTGCATCCGGCTTGCGGGTTTCCGCAGCGGCAAGATGATCAGTTCTCAGAACAACCTGCTGTTCTCGTACATCCTGTACTTGATCGGTCGCACGGAGATCAGAGTTGACGAGTTTACCCTTCGCAAGACGATCGCGCAGTGGTTCTTTATGTCAGCGGTGACCGGGCGCTACACAGGGTCGCCGGAATCGGCGCTGGAATCCGATCTTGCCCGCCTGCGTGATGTTGACACCCCTGAGATGTTCGTCGGCCGCCTTCAGAGCATCTGCGACATCTCCCTGACCAATGACTTCTGGGACGTGACGCTGCCAAACGACCTGGCGACGTCCTCTCCCCGCAGCCCGTCACTGTTTGCGTACTACGCCGCCCTGGTCCTGCTTGACGCCCGGGCATTATTCTCCAACGCCAAGGTGGGAGACCTCCTGGACCCGGCAATTCATGCCGTCCGCTCGACAGTCGAGCAGCATCACCTTTATCCAAAAGCTCACCTGGCTACCTTGAACATTACAGATACACGCGAGATCAATCAGATTGCCAACTACGCCTACGTCGAATGGGGAGATAACAATAAAATAGCGGATCAGGCTCCGGTTGATTACCTCCCGCAGTTGAAGGCACGCTTCACCCGCCCCGAACTGGCTGATATGTATCATTACCATGCCCTGCCGGAGAACTGGGAACTGATGGATTATCATACGTTCCTTGAACACCGGCGGGAATCGATGGCGCAGATCATTCACGAGGGTTATCAGAGGCTGGTCATTGGAAGCGAGTTGAAACCCGAGACAGAGGCGTTTGATCTATCTTTTATAGTCGACTACGGCGAATCAGAGTCAGTAGAGTTCAAGGCAACCCTGCGCACCAATCTACATACCGGTGCGGTAGACACGCGGATGGAGATGGCGGTTCTGAAGACACTGGCGGGTTTCCTGAATACTGGTGGAGGCACGCTGGTTATCGGCATGCTTGACGACGGCACACCGCTGGGCCTAGGAACTGATGGATTCCCAAGCGAAGACAAGATGAGTCTACACCTCGTCAACATCGTCAAGGCACGAATCAGCCCGCAGGCCTTGACAGCCATGCACATGCACTTCGAAGATTATGACGGAGAACGCGTGATGGTTTTACGCTGCCAGAAGTCGCCGGTCGCTGTTTTCGTGAAGGATGGCGAACACGAGCGCTTCTATGTGCGTACCGGCCCTTCCACGACCGAACTGAAGGCAAGCCAGACGCAGGATTACATCAAGCAGAGGTTTGACAATTGACCACTGGCGCTTACACCGAGGACACCCTCGTCCAGCGGACCACAGCCAAATATCTGGAGCAGCACCTCGGGTGGGACTCGGCGTACGCCTACAACAAGGAAAAATTCGGCCCGAACAGTCTCCTCGGCCGCTCATCCGACCGGGAAGTCGTCCTGACGCGCTACCTCCGGGAGAAACTGGTCGAACTGAACCCCGGCCTCCCCCGCGAGGCCTACGACGATGCCGTGCGCCAGATCGTCGCGATGCCGGCGACGCAATCGGTGGCCGCGACGAACCGCGAGAAGTACGACCTCCTCCGCGACGGCGTGCAGGTCATGTTCCGCAACGATAAAGGCGAGCGGATGCGGCAGCGCCTCCGGGTCTTTGACTTTACAGAGCCGGCAAATAACCACTTCCTCTCTGTCCGGGAGCTCTGGGTCCGGGGCGACCTCTACCGCCGGCGGGCCGACATCGTGGGGTTCGTCAACGGCCTCCCGTTGCTCTTCATGGAATTGAAGAACGTCCACCGGGATATCCGGGCGGCATACGAGCAGAACTTCAAGGACTACAAAGACACGGTCCCGCACCTCTTCCACCACAACGCCTTCGTCGTGCTCGCGAACGGCGTGGACGCGAAGATCGGTTCGCTGACCAGCCGTTTCGAGCACTTTCACGAGTGGAAGCGACTTATCGAGGACGAACCGGGCGTGGTGGATATGGAAACGCTCCTCAAGGGGGTATGCGAGAAGAAGAACTTCATGGACCTCTTCGAGAACTTCATCCTCTTTGACGACCCCCTCGGCGAACCAAAGAAGATCCTCGCCCGCAACCACCAGTTCCTCGGCGTCAACCGCGCCATCGAGGCGGTAAAGGACCGCAGAAACCGCCAGGGCAAACTGGGCGTCTTCTGGCATACCCAGGGGGCAGGCAAGAGTTACTCGATGGTGATGTTCACGCGGAAGGTTCACCGCAAACTCGGCGGCAACTACACGTTCCTCGTGCTGACCGACCGCGACGACCTGGATACGCAGATCTACAAGACGTTTGCCAGGTGCGGCGTTGTGGATAACGACCGTGACCCGTGCCGGGCGGCGAGCGGCGACCACCTCAGCCGCCTGCTCGCGGAGCACAAGTCGTACATCTTCTCGCTCGTCCAGAAGTTCAACCGGGAAGTCGAGCCGGAGCAGCCCTATAGCCCGCGGGACGACATCATCGTCATCACGGACGAGGCGCACCGGACCCAGTACGGAAAACTGGCGCTCAACATGCGTAACGCCCTCCCGAACGCCAGTTACATCGGGTTCACGGGCACGCCGCTGATGAAAAGTGACGAGATCACGCGGCAGGTCTTCGGGGATTACGTCTCGACGTACGACTTCCAGCGGGCAGTCAACGATAAGGCCACGGTCCCGCTCTACTACGACGCCCGGGGCGAGAAACTCGGCGTGGCCATAGGCAACCTGAACGAGCGGATCGCCGGAGTGCTCGAAGAACTGGAGATGAACGGCATCGATACGGAGCAGCGGCTGGAACGGGAACTCAAGCGGGACTACCACATAATCACCGCAGAAAGAAGGCTCGACCAGGTGGCCCGCGACTTCGTCAGGCACTACTCGACGGCCTGGGAGACCGGCAAGGCGATGCTGGTCTGCATCGATAAGGTGACCTGCGTGCGGATGCACGGCCTCATTAGCACCTACTGGGCAAAGCGCATCGCCGATCTGGAGAACGAGATCTCCTGGACAACCGACGAACAGGAGGAGATCTACCTGCGGCGACAGATCGAATGGATGCGCGAGACCCGCATGGCCGTCGTGATAAGCGAAGAGCAGGGCGAAGTAGATACGTTCCGCAGGTGGAATCTGGACATAACCCCACACCGCCGCCTGATCAAGGAAGGGATTAATATCCCGGAGTCCATGCGGGAACAGCCCCGGTTCCGCACCATGCAGCGGCTGGCGCTCGACGATGCCTTCAAGGAGGGAGAACACCCGTTCCGGATCGCGATCGTCTGCGCAATGTGGCTGACGGGGTTCGATGTTCCGAGCCTGTCCACGCTGTACCTGGATAAATCGCTCAAGGAGCATACGTTGATGCAGGCCATTGCCCGGGCTAACCGCGTAAACGAGGGCAAGAACAACGGTCTGATCGTGGACTACTGTGGCATCCTTGAGAGTCTGCGTAAAGCCCTCGCAACGTTTGCAGGAACCGGGAGTGGGAGGAAACTTGAGCCCGCAAGGCCTGATAGGGAACTGCTGGCCGACCTTGCAGAGGCGATCGCGCTCATCCGGACGTTTCTCGCCGAACGCGGCGCACCGCTCGATAACATCATCTCATGGACGGGCTTTGCGCGGAACGCAGCCATCCTTGCCGCCAAGGAAGCGGTCAACGAGAACGACGAGACACGGAAACGATTCGAGATCATGTGCCGGGCGGTCTTCACGAAGTTCAAGGCCTGCATCAACGTGGAGGGGATCAACGCTCATCGCAGGGATTACGACGCGATCACCATCGTTTACCGGAGCCTGCAGCAGGACCGTGATAACGCGGATATCACCGGGATCCTTCGCCGGTTGCAGGGGGTGGTCGATGAAGCGATCGAGACCCGGTCGGATAGTATCACCGAAGAGACCGCACCATACGACATCAGCAAGATCGATTTCGACCGGCTCCGACAGGAGTTTGAACGATGCCCGGCAAAACGCACAACCGTCCAGGATCTCAGACAGGCCATCGATAAACGACTCCTGCGGCTCCTGCAGCAGAACCCGTTGCGCACGGATTTTCAACGGCACTATGAGGAGATCGTGGCCGGATACAACCAGGAGAAGGATCGAGTGACCATCGAGAAGACCTTCGAGGCCCTGATCCAGTTCATGAACCAGATGGGAGAGGAGGAAAGCCGGGCCGTGCGCGAAGGGCTTGACGAGGAATCACTGGCCATCTTCGACCTCTTAAAGAGGCCGGATCTCTCGCCCGGTGAGATCCAGCGCATCAAGAACGTGGCCGTCGAACTGCTCAAAACCCTTAAAGCAGAAAAACTTCGCATTGATCACTGGCGCGACAAGGAAGCCACTCGCGACGCCGTCCGGCTTGCCATCCGTGATTTTCTGTGGAGTGACGCAACCGGTCTCCCTGTAGATCACTACACCGAAGACGACGTACAGGCCAGAGCAGACGATGTCTACCGCCATATATACCGTGCTTATCCTGCGCTCCCCTCACCGTTCTACGAAGAGAGCGCAGCAGCGTGATCCGGGTGAAGAACGCGGTGGTGGATGTGGATTAACCCGGTAGGGTGAACTACCGCCCCAAAAAGAGGTTAATACGTCGCCAGATACCGCTCAAGTTCCCAGGGGTGGACCGCCGTCCGGTATGCTTCCCACTCGGCTTCCGCGACGTTCGTGAGGGCCTCGACGACATGAGGGCCGAGCGCCCGGCAGATGAGGTCGTCGGCGAGCAGGGCCTGGTGGGCGTCATAGAGGTCGCCGGGGAGGGTCTCGATCCCGGCGCGCTTCCGGTCCTCGGGCGTCATATGGTAGATATTCGTATCGATGCCGGCGGGGGGTTCGATCTCCTCCCGGACACCCTCCATCCCGGCGGTGAGCATCGCGGCGAAGGCGAGGTAGGGGTTGCAGGTCGGGTCCGGGCTCCGGAACTCGACCCGGGTGCTGTTGCCGCGTGGCGTCGGGACGCGGACAAG
>JAQVVW010000103.1 GCA_028698765.1 Methanoculleus sp.
GGTGTTCATGGCATCTCCCCGGACCCGGTGCGGATAGAGGTATCCCCGGTGAGGTGTCACACTCGTTGCCTTCATCAGACAGCGGAATGCAGGTTGTCGTCCCGCTGGAACCCCCGGAATGACCGGTGTCCCTGGATCGCATCGATGACCCGGCCGTTCGTCGCCCGCATCATGGCTTCGAGAGGCAGATGTATCCGGGCATCCAGGCAGTTGTAGAGAAAGTCCCGCAACGTCTTCTCCGCCCGCAGTTCGGGGATGAGGCGGCGGTCGAGGAGGGTGGTGTAGGTCTCACCGAGCGGCGCACCGGACGCGAGGTGACGGTCGACGGCGTGGGCGGCGAGTTCTGCTGTGCGGTGGGCGTAGAAGATCCCTTCGCCGAGGATGGGGCTTGCAAACCCGCCTGCATCGCCGACGAGGAGCGTCCCCTCGTGAACCGGGGAGGGGATGTAATTGCCGAACGGCAGGGGGTATGCCGCCGGTTTCCGGTCGGCGAACGCTGCAAGACCGATGGTGCCCAGGAACTCCCGGTATCGCTCGGGCAGGGTCTTCTGGTTCTTCTGCAGCAGCCCCCCGAGCCCGACGATGATCGCTTGCCGGTTCGGGAAGACCCACCCGTAGCCCCACCGGCAGGCGTCAAGGAAGAGGTGCGGTGTCGTGAGTTCGGCATCCAATCGGATCGCCCCGTCCCCGTTCCTGAGCGCCTGAGCCTCCTTGCGGGGGATTGCAAGTTCCATGGCCCAGCCGAGGTTCTCGCGCCACCGGTCATGCTCTATGACGCTCTCCGGGAGGGAGCGGCGGACTCCGCTGTGAATCCCGTCGGCCCCGATGATGACCCGGCCGGTGTACCGGCTCCCATTCGAGGCCGTGACGGTCCGGCCGGCATGGTCGACCGCGGTGGCTTCCACTCCCTCGTGGACCTCCGCCCCGGCATCCGCCGCCTTCCGGGCAAGGCAGGCATCGTAACGCTCCCGGTGGGTGAAGTAGAACGGTTCGGCGAGGTCCCCGGCGAGGACGCGGCTGCTCCCGACATAGAGTGCGTAGTCGGTCCCGGCGGAGTCAAGCAGTCCTTCCTCTTTGAGGGTGGGGATGGGCAGGTCAAAGACCCGGTCGAGGAACCGGATGGACTTCTGGCTGAGGCAGCCGGCGCAGACCTTGTTCCGGGGATACCTCTCCCTCTCCAGGAGTGCCACCCGGTATCCGGACTTCGCGAGGAGGTAGGCGGCGGTGCTCCCGGCGGGCCCGCCCCCGACAACGACGGCGTCATAAGCCGGTAAATGATCCGTGTCCATACTCGAGTGAGAGTATGGATCCGGGGCTTCCCTTATTCTTTTCCTCACGGGGTCGCTTTAGTTCTGTCGTCGAGCGGTCTGGACCAGACGCTCATATCCTCAAGGGAGCCGCATATGTTGACGCAGCCGGGAACCGTCCCCGCGTGGGTGTAGCCCGCCCGGGCAAAGACGATGTTTGCCGGGTATGAACGGGCCCGGGCTATGGCGAATGCGGTCTTTATCCCGATTAAACGCATCTTCATCTCCATCTGCCGCAGGAGACGGCCCGAAAACCCACGGCCCCGGTACTCGGGCAACGTCGCAAACCCGGTCATCTCCGCAAATTGCCCCTCCGGGTCGACGGCGGCAGAGGCGATCGCGGCGATCTTCTCGCCGTCGCGGATGCAGAAGCAGTGCAGGTTGTGATGCATCTCCCGTACGAGGTAGGCCGGGTCCTGGACGGGGACCGGGTAGGTCGCGAACACCTCCCGGTAGATGGCCGCGAGCGCCGGGGCATCCGCCGGCGCGGCAGGGGTGCAGGCGATGCCGGGTTCGAGTGCCGGGCTCCCGGTGCTCCTCCGGCCCTTCTCTTCTGCAACCGCAAGGACGTCATCGATCCCGTCCTGCCAGCCGCTCTGGAGGGGGTCACGATAGGCTGCCATGTAGCAGCCGTCCACCTCTCCCCGGTAGAGCCCGGGTATCCGTGCCCGGGGGAGGTAACCGGACGATACGAAGTGGCCGCATGCCGGGGCAGGGATCCGTGCGAATACCCGTGAGTATCCCCGGCCTCGTGCAAGCGCGAGGAGCCGGCCGGCGATCCCGGGGAGATCTGCTGAATCGAGGCGGAAGAGGTAGGCCCGGTCGTTGAACGGGCCGTGGTGGACCAGGCTCCCTCCGAGCATCGCGGTGGTGTCGGCATAGGCGCCCTGATATGGGCGAGATCCTGTCTGCCCCCGGCGTTCTAGAGGAATGTTCTTTGCCGGGTGCCGGGTTGTGGTCTTCGGGGCACCGGTGCGTGATCGATATACCTTTTGATTTTTCTGATCCTGTAAATAGCCAAACATTGTTTCCAGGGATTACTATTGTCTTCACAATACATAATGGGTTCCCTATATTTTCCGGCCTGTAGTATAGGCTCCCCCCGGACACTTTCACCCCGCGCCCGGCATCGGTTCTTCCCCTCCACGGGCCGATGCTTCCGGTATGTCGACGCAAGAGCAGAAACTCGCCTACCTCACCGCCGCCGGGCGGTTCGACATCTGCAGCCCGGGCGAGTGCCTTCAACTCCTCCCGGTCGCGGTCGAGACCCGAAGGATCTCTCAAGCGTCGGAGATCCTGCCTGTCCCGCTCGATACCCTTCGTGCATCTCAGGAAGCCCTCGGCGGTCTCGAGGACCCGGACGGGCGAACCGTTGTCGCTCCCTACATCTCCTACAACCGCCGGACGGGCGGGTGCGGGCGGATGCTCAAGATGCTCCTCAACGGCACCTGCTCCTACGACTGCGCCTACTGCCCCGTCCGTACCCGGCGGGAGCCGGTGAGTTTCTCCCCGGAAGAGTTCGCCGATACCTTCCTCCGTCTCTGGCGGGACGGGCTCGTCGAGGGGCTCTTCCTGAGTTCCGGCATCCCCCGGGATGTCGACTGCGTGATGCACGATATCGTGGAGACGGGAGAGATCCTGCGCCGCCGGGGTTACGACGGCTACCTTCACCTGAAGATCCTTCCCGGCGCAACCCGGGCGGATATCCACGACGCTGCCCGCGTGGCCGACCGGATCAGCATCAACCTGGAGACGACGTCGCCCGACCGCCTCGGGGGCATCGCCGGGGTGAAGGACTACCGGCAGGACATCCTGAAGCGCCAGTCATGGGTGGCGGAGGAGAAGCCCGGCGGCCACACCACGCAGTTCGTCGTCGGGGCTGCGGACGAGACCGACGCGGAGATCCTCTCCTGCCTCGCCGACCAGTACCGGCGGGTCCGGCCTTCGCGGGTCTACTTCTCGGCGTTCCACGCCCTTCCGGGGACTCCTCTCGCACCGCACCCCGACACCCCGGCGTGGCGGGCGCGGCGGTGGTATCAAGCCGACTACCTGCTCCGCGACTACGGTGTCACGGCCGACGAGCTCCGGGCCGCTCTCGACGAGGATGGGTTTTTCGGAGATCGCGACCCGAAAGCGGTTCTCGCCGCCGGGAGCGCGCCGGTGAACGTCAACCTCGCCCCACGCCGCGACCTCCTCCGCGTCCCCGGGATCGGGCCGAAGGCCGCGGACCGGATCCTCAGCCTGCGGAGGGTGCGGCCGTTCTCCGGCCCGGCCGATCTAGCGCGTGCCGGCATCCGGGGGAAGGCCGCCGGGCGCCATCTCATATTCAACGACCGGGAGACCGTCCAGACGAAACTCTTCTCGTAACTGCCGGCCTTCTTCAAAAAAAAGTAGGGTTACCTGACTTTCCCGAACTCCGTGCTCACGTCTGTGGCCGACTGGTAAGTCCGGTCGGAGAAGTCCTCGAGCGCTGCGATAACGTCCCCGGGTGCAGCATTCTTTTGGGCATGGGTTATGAGGTCCTGTCTCCCCACCGGGTAGTCTATGCCCTTGAGGTAGACCTGCAGGTCGGCGGCCGAGAGGTGTCCGGGAGCGCTTACTGTCGTCGTCCGGGCCTCCATCGCGGTCGCCGACTCCCTTTTGACCTCCTCGGCGACGGTCTCCCGGGGCGCCGTCTCAGTGACCGGCGCCGTCGTCCTGACCCCTTCCACCTCCTCGGCCGTTATCGGCATCCCTGTGCGGGCGGGCGTCTCCCTGACCTCCACCCGCTCGGTCGTGACCACCTCACGGGGCGGCGGCTCCGTCCGGGTCACGGCCCGGGCCTCCTCCTGGCTCGGGGGGCCCATGGGACGTCTCGACTCGATCAGGCTCCAGTTCGATTCCCTCGGCCAATCCCCCTCTGAGAACCCGGAGTCGCTGTCGAGGCGGTGCTTGCTGATGTTCGCCACGAAGACGTCGTCCCCGGGCCGGTAGACCATAGCCTCGATGGGGACCGCGAAATGTTTTGCTCCAAGACCGAGCATGCCACCGGTCTTGAGCACCGCGTACGCCACCCTTCCCGTGGGCAGGCCGACCCGCAGGCTCGAGATCTCGCCGAGATCGTACCCCTCCGGGTTCTTCACCCGTTTCCCCACGATATCTTCGGACGAGAAGAACTCCTGCCCCTCCGTTCTCCGTATCTGCTGCTCCAGAATCGTTTCAGCCATTGCAACCACCATCTCACTGTTCGAAGGCGACCTTCACCTTCGCGCGAGCGGGCGATGCGTGCTGCGACTATTTAACTGTTCCCTGGCTACGGTACCGGGGAGGTTGGGAAGGGTGTTCCCCGGCTGCCGCCCGTTGCGGCGCGTCCTCCCCGTCACCTGACCTTTCCGAACTCCGTGCTCACGTCTGCGGCCGACCGGTAGGTCCGGTCGGAGAAGTTCTCGATCGCCGCAATCACGTCCTCGGGTGCGTTGTTCTTCCGGGCGTGGGTTACGAGATCCTGCCTCGCTACCGGGTAGTCTATGCCTTTGAGGTAGACCTGCAGGTCGGCGGCCGAGAGACGGGTGTGGGACGGTGCTGTCCTCTGTGCCGTGGGTGCCTCCACGGCGGGGGTCGCAGGCTGGCCCATCTCCTCTCTCCTGACCTCTTCCGCACTGATCCCGGGCTCTCGCCGCGCCTCCATCGCGGCCGACCGCTCCCCCCGGACCTCCCTCCCGAACTCCGTGCTCACGTCTGCGGCCGACCGGTAGGTCCGGTCGGAGAAGCCCTCGATCGACGAAATGACTTCCTGCGGGGCATTGTTCTTCCGGGCGTGGGTGACGAGATCCTGCCTTCCTACCGGGTAGTCTATGCCTTTGAGGTAGACCTGCAGGTCGGCGGCCGAGAGGTGTCCGGGAGCGGGTCCCGTCGTCGTCGTGGGCCGTTCGGTCTCCATCATCGCCGCCGGTTCTCTGTGGACCTCCTCGACGGTCTCACGGGGCGGCGTCTCAGGGATGCGTTCCCGGTGAACCTCCCTGACGCCCGTCCCCGTGGGTGGCGGCCCCTCCGTCATCACCGGCCGCTCCTCGACACGCTGCGTCGCCGGCTGCCCTCCCCATCCGGCTGCGACCGTCTGGACGGGCGGCGGCGTCGGAACGACCCTCTCTCCGGCAGGGGACGTCGTCTCCACAGGTGCCGCGGTCTCTGCCGCCCGGGACGGCGGAACCTCCCTCTCTGTTACCGGGGCCACGGGTGCGGCTGCCGCCGCCATTGCCGTTGCCGCACGTGCCGGGGGTGGTGTCCGGACCAGGCTCCAGTCGGCTTCGAGCGGCATCCTGTCCCGGGAAAACCCCGGAGCGTTATCCAGCGTCTTTTTATCCGCGTCGAGGGTAGCACTCCTCTCCCCCGGGCGGGTGCGAACCGCCTCCCAGGGTATGGCGAAATGCTTCTCGCCGAACCCGAGGACGCCGCCGTAGGAGAGCACGGCGTACGCGATGCGGCCGCTCTCGCGGTCTATCGCGACATCGCTGATATCGCCGAGGTTCTCTCCTTGTGGGTTTCGCACCTTGACGTCCCGGATGTCGTGCGCACGCATCAGGTTCACCGTCTCTTCCTGCCGGGTCTCCAGCACCGATCCTGCCTGTTGTTCAGCCTTGTTCAACTTCAGGCCGCCATTGATTATTTAAAATCTACTTACAACGGTGGTGTAGTTCAATTATTGCCAATTAATTATAATATGGGTAATGGTGGATTGCAGGTCCGTGAACACATCACTATACAG
>JAQVVW010000104.1 GCA_028698765.1 Methanoculleus sp.
CCGAGGAAGATGAAGCCCGCGATCATCAGGGTCTCGAAGGAGGTGATCGAGAGACCGTTCACCGTGCCGTAGAGGGGATCGACCGCGAGGATACCGCCGGCACCGATGAAGAGGTACGCAATCAGCGCAAGCCAGAGCACCGTGACGCCGTACTTGACCAGGTTGCGCCGGCCGTCCTTGACGGTGCGCTTCATGACGGGCGAACAGATCTCCTGCCATGCTCCCATCGGGCAGAGCCAGCCGCACCAGAGGCGGGAGACGCCGAGCGAGAGGACAGCGAGCGCGGCAAAGAGGAGCAGGCTGCCGGTGGCGATACCTTCGGCCGCCCCCATCAGGATGACGACGGGGGAGATGTAGAAGAGCGTGGCCGGAAGGAGGAGGAACGAGATGATGAGCAGCGCTTTCCTGATCTTCTGGCGCGAGAGTCTCGTTTTTTGTGAAAGAGCGTTTTCTGTCACTTCGATCAGGTTATATTCTGATATTTATTAATGATTATACTTCTCCCGGGCGCTCACCCCGGGTTCCCGGCAACCGTCCCTGCACGGCCGGAGTATCCGGAGCCGGCACGTTTTGCCCCCGCTGCGCCTCCATATCCGCAACCGTGAGGTCCGGGTGCCGGTAGCGCCCCCGGCCCTCGGTCCCGAGCATCACGTTGAGCTGGATCGCCTCGGTCGGGCAGAAATGGAGGCAGGCGCAGCAGAGTTCGCACCGCCGTCCCCATACCGGGCGGCCGTCGACGAGCGTGAGGTTGCCCGCCGGGCAGACCTTTGCACAGGTGCCGCAGCCGGTGCAGGCGTCCGCGACGGAGAAGAGTTCGCCTGCACCGCGGGCGCTCGCTGCAAGCGACCCGTAACTCAAGGCGTTCACGAGCCCGGAGAGGGGTGCGAACCCCGGGGAGACCGAACGGCCGCTCCCGATCGCCTCCCCGATCTCACCGAGCCGCCTGTCCGCCTCATCAAGGATCTTACCGCACTTCTCGGCCGGCACCGAGCGCATGAGCGGCGGGAAGTTGCCGGGCATGGTGACGATAAACGCGGCGTCGAGTCTCCGGTTCTGCCGTTTGTTGAAGATCCCGTCGAGCTGGTGGAGGGCCGAGACGCCTATCCCGCCCATCGTGACGATGGCGAAGGTATACTTCGCCTGCGAAAGGTCGAGCCGTTCTGCGAAGTTGGCGACCATGACCGGCACTCCGCAGTCGTAGACCGGGCAGACGAGCCCGACCCGGTCGGCATCCGGGGTGATCGTCCCCGGGATGTCCGCGAGCGACGCGATGGGGACGAGTTCGGTCTCCCCGAGAACCCCGGCGATCTTCCTTGCCGCTGCAAGCGAGTTGCCCGTGCCGGTGAAGTAGTAGATGACGGTCTTCATGGCCGGCGCTCAAGTTCGGCGATCTCGACCGACGGGTTCCGGTAGCGCTGCCTCCCTTCGGTAGCCTTTCCGGCCTGGATCGCCCCGGTCGGGCAGAGGTGGATGCACCCGCAGCAGAGTTCGCACCGGTGGTTCCAGACCGGCCGGCCGTCGACCATCTCGATGTTCTCCGCCGGGCAGATCCTCGCACAGATGCCGCAGGACGTGCACCGTTCATCCACCGTGAACCTGCGGTCTTCCCCGTGGACGCGGGAGCGGAACCGGGGGTACATGACGGCCTTGATGAGGCGTGTCAGAGGCGCGGACGGGAGGTTTACGTTCTCGCCCTGCCGGACCCGGCCCGCGATCGCCTCGAGCTCCGCGTCCGCCGCGGCAAGGATGCGGTTCCGCTTCTCTCCCGCAGGCGACGCGTACATCAGGACGTAGTTGCCCGGCATGCTCACCGCGAACCCCGCGTCGAGCCCTTTTCCGGCCCGCTCCCGCAGGATGCCGTCGAGCTGCCGGAGAGCGGCAGCGCCGCCACCCCCTCCGTGCGTGACGACCGCGAAGACGTAGTCTGCCGCGGCGAGGTCGAGACGCTCCGCAAACGCCGTCACCATCGCCGGGAGCCCGGAGAAGTAGACCGGGCAGACGATCCCGATCCGGTCGGCGGCGGGGCGGATCTCGCCCGCGATACTCCAGAACGCCGCTATCGGGACGAACTCCGTATCCCCGAGGGATTGGGCGACCTTCTTTGCAGCGGCAAGGGAGTTGCCCGTGCCGGTAAAATAGTAGATGATGGTCTTCATGGCAACCTCTAACAATCCACCGGTTGTGTCGGCAGTCTAAGTGTTCGCTCATATGGATATGGACTTTGCGAAGAGAGGCAGGCGGATTCCGGTGCAGAGGCGTAAAAAAGAGATGACGGGATCCCCCCGCCGTCACTGCCGGCGGGGCGATTCCCGGTCGACAAACAGGGTCTCTCCGGGGCTCGCGGCCGGTGAAGGGAGGGGGGGCGGCTGGATGTACCAGCCGGTCCGGGTGCCGTCGAGGGTGGTCTCGGTGTTCGGGGTGGTCATGAGGCTGGCAACAATCATGGCAAGGATCGAGCAGGCGAGCGCGTAGATGCTGAAGTGCATGGGAAGCGGCGCCACGAACTGGTGCCAGTAGCCGAAGATGCCGGACGCAAGAAGCCCGACCGCCATGCTCGCGATCGCCCCCTGCCCGGTAGCACCGCGCCAGTAGAGCCCGGCAAGCAGCGGGACCGCGAACGTCGCGAGCATCACCCCGATGCCCATCCAGATCAGCCACGCGAGCATCGGCGGCGGGTTGATGGCAAGCAGGAGCGTCCCGCCGGCTGCGAGGACGATCACGACCTTCGAGACGAGGAGCACCTCTTTATCGGTCGCCGAGGGGCGGAGGATGTTCTTGTAGACGTCCCACGCAAACGAGGTGCCGACGGTGAGCATCAGCCGGTCGGTCGTGGACATCACCGCTGCAAGGACGATGACCGCGAAGAGCGCCCATAACGTCACGTTCGGCATCGCGTACTCGACACCGGCGATGAAGGCGAAGTCCTGGGCGTTCACGGCCTGCGGGAGGACCAGCGTCCCTTCCTCGACGAGCGACCGCACGGCGAACCCGACGATCTTGACGAGGAACATCACGACCGCGTAGATCAGGAAGGCAATAAGCGGCGCCCACTTGAAGTAGCGTTTCTCCTTTACCGCCAGGACGTTGTTGACGACGTGCGGTGCGCAGGCGAGACCGACCATCAGGAGGATCCCGAACGAGAAGAGGAACTCCGGCGTTGTGTAGGCGTACGAAGCGTAGGCCGTCGGGAACCAGGGTTCGACGAAGTTCGAGTCGATCCCGGCGATGACGGTATTGATGTGGGCCAGGCCACCGGCGCTCATGATGACCGGCGGAGCCATCAGGAGGACGCCGAAGATCAGGATGAGGCCCTGAACGAGGCCAGCCCACGATACGGCATAGAGCCCCCCGACGACCGTGTAGGCCGTGATGATGACCCCGGAGATGAGGAGCGCCTGCCAGTGCGGGATACCGAAGAGCCAGACGAGGACGATGCTGATCGCGGCATACTGCCCGACCAGGTAGATCAGCGAGACGACGATCCCCGAGACCGCGGCAAGCGCCCGGACCGCCCGCGGACTCTCGAACCGGTCCGCGAGGTAGTCCTGGATGGTCATGTAGCCCCGCTCGCCCCCGAGGGTGTGGAGTTTCACCCCGAAGAAGATGATACAGAACGAGGCCGCGAGGGGCACGAAGATCTGCTCCCATATCCCGGGCCAGCCCGATGTGAATCCGAACCCGCTGACGCCGAGGAGGCTCATCCCACTGCAGATCGAACAGACGATCAGGATCGTGAAGACCCAGAATCCGAGCGATCTCCCCGCGAGGATGTAGTCCTCGGTGTTGTGGATCTTTTTCGACGCCCAGTTCCCGATGAGGATGAGCACCACGAAGTAGAGCACGATCACGGCGAGCGTTACGAGGTCAGCCATTCAAGCGTCCTCCCTGAACCGGAGGCCCCAGATAGCGAGCAACACGACGACCAGGACGACGGAGCCGCCCACGATGAGCACCGTATGCGGTGGTAAGCCTAAGAACATACTATGTCAGTGTGAGCCGTGTTAACATATAACACGATCGCTGAAGGCAGGGAGAGCAGCCCGCTCCGGTGCCGCACGAAGGGCATGTAAAAAAAAGTTATTTCGAACTCTTTACGGTCTTTGCGCCCCGGAGGAGGGCAATCTTACCCGTGCGGACGAGTTCCTTGATACCGTAGGGGCGCAGGAGTTTCTCCAGCGCGTCGATCTTCTCCGTATCCCCGGTCACCTGGAGGACCAGCGTCTTTGACCCGACATCCACGACCTGGGCGCGGAAGATATCGGCGATCTGGAGGATCTCGGCGCGGGCCGGGCCGGATTCGGCGGCCACCTTGATGAGGGCGAGTTCCCGCTCCACGCTCTCCCGCTTCGTCAGGTCCGAGACCTTGATGACGTCGATGAGCTTGTTGGTCTGCTTCATCACCTGCTCGACGACCCCGTCGTCGCCGTTCACCACGATCGTGACCCGGCTCATGTTCGGCTCCTCGCAGGGCCCGACAGCGAGGCTCTCGATGTTGAACCCCCGCCGGGAGAACATCCCGGCAACCCGGCTCAGGACACCCGCCCGGTTCTCCACGAGGACGCTCAGGGTATGCGATTTCATGGCTGGCGCACCCCGATCATCTCGTTGATGGCGGCACCCGCCGGGACCATGGGGAAGACGTTCTCCTCCCGCTCGACCCGGAAGTCCAGGACGAACGGCCCGTCGGTGGCGAGCGCGGTCTCGAGCGCCTCCCGCACACCGGCCTTCTCGTCGACCCGGAGCCCTTCGACCCCGTAGGCGTTCGCGATCTTGACGAAGTCCACCGACGGGAGTTCCGTGTAGGAGTAGCGGCGGTCGTAGAAGAGCTCCTGCCACTGCCGCACCATCCCGAGGTACATGTTGTTCAGGATCACGACCTTGACGGGGATATCGTACTGCGCCACCGTCCCGAGCTCCTGGATGTTCATCTGGATGCTCCCGTCGCCGGCGACGTCGACGACCGGGACGTCCGGACAGGCGTAGTGGGCGCCGATAGCCGCCGGGAACCCGTAGCCCATCGTCCCGAGACCGCCGGAGGTGATCCAGGTCCGCGGTTTTGTGAAACGGTAGTAGAGCGCCGTCCACATCTGGTTCTGGCCGACCTCGCTCACGACGATACCCTCGCCCTTCAGGAGATCGGAGAGTTGCTCCACGACGTACTGCGGGCGGAGATGGTCGTCGTAGCGGTAGCGAAGCGGGTACTGCGCCTTCCAGGCGTTCGTCCGGGCAACCCAGTTCGCCGTATCGCCGCGTTTCTGCATACGGCGGAGGAGCGCCTGGAGAACGGCCTTCACATCGCCGACGATCGGGACGTCAACCGCCTTGTTCTTCCCGATCTCCGCCGGGTCGATATCGATGTGGATGACCACGGCGTTCGGCGCGAACGTCTCGATCTTGCCCGTCACCCGGTCATCGAACCGGACGCCGACGGCGATCAGGAGATCGCACTCCGTCACCGCGTAGTTCGCCGACTGGGTGCCGTGCATCCCGAGCATCCCGAGGTTGAGCGGGTGGTCGCCGGGAACAGCGCCGAGGCCCATCAGGGTCGTCGTCACCGGGACGGCTGCCGTCTCGACGAACTCCAGGAGTTCGGCCGACGCTTCCGAGAGGATCACCCCGCCGCCGGCGTAGACGAGCGGCCGCTCTGCTCCCGCGATCAGGTCGAGCGCCTTATCGATCTGGCGGACGTGCCCCTGGTAGGTGGGCTGGTAGCCGCGGAGGGAGACCGTCCCGGGGACGGGCGTCCCCTCCAACACCTGGCCCGTGCTGACGTCTTTGGGGATATCGACCAGCACCGGGCCGGGCCGGCCGGTCCTGGCGATGTAGAACGCCTCCTGGATCGTGCGATCGAGGTCGGCGACGTCTTTGACCAGGTAGTTGTGCTTCGTCACCGGCATCGTGATCCCGGTGATGTCCGACTCCTGGAACGCGTCGTTCCCGAGGAGGCCGGTCGGGACCTGGCCGGTGAGCGCCACGACGGGGATGGAATCCATATATGCCGTCGCGATCCCGGTGACCAGGTTGCATGCACCGGGGCCGG
>JAQVVW010000105.1 GCA_028698765.1 Methanoculleus sp.
GATGCCGTCGCTCCCCGACCCGATGACGAGCGCATCGCTCGCGGCATCGACCGCCATGCTCACGACGGTATAGCACCTCAGATTCTCCGGCCCGCCCGGCTTGTACCACGTCCACTCGCCATCCCGGTAGCGGTGGAGACCCGCACGCCCGGTGGCAATCCAGATCCCGTCCCCCCAACGCTCGATGCAGTTGACGTTGAGGTTCTTGAGGAACTGCAGGTCCTGGACGGCACGGTATCCTGTTCCGTCGCCGATCTGCAGCCCGTTCGGGTACCCGATCCAGAGGTGCCCCTCCGCGTCGAGGGCGACCGCGGTGACCATCGTCTCGAGGGGCGCGAGCATCCCATAGGGCGTCTCTTTGGGGTGCCGTGCGTTGACTGAATACCAGGTGCCGTTCTCCGTGTACACGGAGATACCGCTGTCGGTTGCAAAGATGACGTCCCCGTACCGGCCGTTAATTGCATCCTTTACCCCGGCGGACGCGATGCCTGAGTTATAATCGGGCACTTCGATGTACAGGGCTGATGCAAAAGGGGTGAAGAGGGCTGCCGCGGCTAAAATGAGTATCAGAGCGCGACGCATGTCCCGTCCGCCCTCTTGATGACGAGGCGGCCTTTTCCTTCCGGCCAGTAATACACGGACCGCCCGACCTTGCCGCCGGTCTCCTCATGCTCGATCCTGATGCCCTGCTCCTGGAGCAGTCCCTTCACCGCAACGGCGTTTCGCTCGCCGATGTTCAGGGAGTTGGCCGAAAACTCAAACATGCTTGCACCGCCGACCACGGTTGCGGTGAGCGAGGATTTTGTGCTCCCGGCTCTCCCCATCTCTTCAAGGAGAGCATCTATGGCTGTATCTGCGAACTTCCCGGGACGATCGGTATCCCCCCGGCTCTCGGGGAGCATGATATGGGCGAGCCCCGCAAGGGATCTCCGCTGGTCGTGCAGGATGAGCGCGATGCAGGACCCGAGCCCAATCGTTCCCATCGGACATTTCCCGACCCGGAGCTCGCCGAGGCCCAGAATTATCGCCGTCTCCTCACCGAAAAAATTGTTCTCCATGGTATCCCGGAGGCCGGTTACGAGAGCGGTTCCATCATCCGTTCCAGCATGAGGAACAGCTGCTGCGTAAGTTCGGCATTCGGAAGCATGTAGATGCTCCCGTAGACGGGCGGCGCCTCGCTTGTGAGTTCGGTGTTGAAGATCAGGACATCGTTCACGTCGCTCGCCACCTGCGCGACGACCGACTCGAAGGCGGCATGCGCCATATCGATGGCCAGCGCCGGGGGAGACGGCAGCATGACGATACCCAGCAGTTCGGCCGTCGCATCGAGAAATGCCGATACCATGATGTTCCCGATCTCGATCGCAGCGCTCTGGTCCATCTCGTTGATCTCGCGATCGAGATCGGCATCGACGGTGCCGAGCATCTGGTTCGTCAGCTGGATGACGGTCTCCTGGGGCATGCTGACGACGACATATCCGCCGTCCGCGACCTCCCCCTGAATCTGGAAGACGACCATGGCGGTTATCTCATTGCTGATGTATTTGTGGAGATCGGCGATGTCTATGGCCTGCACCTCCGGCACCGTCATCTCGATCGGGCTCATCAGCATCTGCGATAGCGACGTTGCCGCGTGTGCGGCACCGATATTCCCAAACTCTGCCAGCGCGTCCTTCTGAAACGGATCCAGTTCCATGAACTATCTCTCCTAAATCATTGTATTTACATCGAGTACCGGCACGACATCCCCGTCTCCGGGGATGGTGATCCCGCTGATTCCCCGGCAGTTGCCTGCAATGTTGGAGAGCGGTTTCACCACCACCTCCTGTTGACCGTCGACGGTGTCGACGACGATGCAGCATCTCCTGCCATTGTTCTGCAGCACGACCAGCGTGTTGCTCTTCTCTGCCCGGCCGAACATATCCTCCAGGCGATGCATGGGGAGGGTCTGGTCCCGGAGCAGGATCGCCTCGGTGTTGCCGATCCGGTGAATCGCCTCCGGTCTCGTCTGTGCCACCTCGACGACGTTGCTGATCGGGATGGCGCACCGCATCCCGTTGATGTGCACCATCATGACATCGATGATCGCCATCGTCGGGGGGAGGACCAGCTCGAACCTCGTTCCCCTGCCGACCTCGGTCTCGACCTTGATCGTTCCTTTGAGCGATTCGATCGTCTTCTTGACCACGTCGAGTCCGACGCCCCTGCCGCTGATGTCGGTGATCGTCTCGGCCGTGCTGAACCCGGGCTCGAAGAGCAGGCCGACAAGTTCCTCTTTCGTTGCGTTCGCCGCCGCTTCAGCCGTCATGAGGCCTCTCTCGACCCCTTTCTTCCGGAGTTTCTCGGGATCGATGCCGGCACCGTCGTCCTCGATCTCGATGACGACGTTGTCCTTGTCCCGCCGCGCCGACAGCCGCAGAGATCCTTTCGGGGGTTTACCGCTGGCTTTTCGGATCTCCGGCGTCTCGATGCCGTGGTTCACGCCGTTCCGGATGAGGTGCAGGAGCGGGTCGGAGAGCCCGTCCATCATGCTCCGATCGAGTTCGGTCTCGCCGCCCTCGATGGTGAGCTCGACCTCTTTCCCATCGTGGTTTGCAACGTCCCGCACGACGCGGGGAAGGCGGTTGAAGATACGCTCGAGCGGCATCATCCGGATCCCCATCATGAGGTTCTGGAGGTCGGAGACCGAGCGGCCGACCATGGAGAGCGCTTCGTCGAACTCCTTGATGCCGTGCTTCTTCGCGATCTGCTCGAGCCGTCCGCGATTGATGACGAGATCCTCCACCAGGTTCATCATCCGGTCGAGCCGCTGGATATCAACGCGGATGTTCTTGATCTCCCGGCTCTTCTCGATCTTCACTGCTCGCTGCACCTGCGGCGGATCGCTCGCCGCCGGGGGGATCACGGGTGGGGCCGCCGCCGGCGACTCCCCTGTGGAGAGGGCAAGGAGCGAGAGTTCCGTGCCGGAAGCGATCGTCCTGAGCGCATCTTCTCCCGCCTCGCTCTCGATAAGAACCTCGAACGGCCCGTCGAACTTCCCGTCCTCGATGAGTTCCCGTGCGGGGGTCGTCGCAAGGATCGTCCCGAGTTCTTCCAGGTTCTGCAGGAGCAGCATCGCTCGGATGTCTTTCATCGTGCTGGATGGGTCGACGGCAACCGTCAGTGTATACAGCGGGCGACCATCGGCATCTTCTGCCGGTTCGGGAGGGATCTCTATCCGGGGTGCCGCACAGGGAGATGGTTCCTCCTCACCCTCCTCTTCGGCAAACGCCCGGAGTTCCTGAACCAGGCTTGCGGACTGCTCGTCGGACGGCGCTCCTCCCGACTCGATAGCGTCCAGCATCCCCTCAATCGCGTCGGTGCAGGTGAGCAGAAGATCGGTGAGCGACGCGTCCACCTCGCGCCGCCCGCTACGGATGAGAGAGAATACGTCCTCCATCGAGTGGCAGAGATGCTCCATCGCATCAAAGCCCATCGATGCAGACATGCCCTTGAGGGTATGTGCGGACCGGAAGATCTCGTCGATGGCGGTCTGCTGGTCATCCCCGGTCTCGAGAGCAAGAAGATTGTTCACGATGTTCTCGTGATTCTCCCGCGATTCCTCAACGAACAGCTTCCGATATCCCTCTTCATCAAACATGGTTCACCTCGAATTGTTTGACTGCTCTCGCAATCTCGCGCGCGAGACCTTTGAGCGGGACCACCTTATCGACGCAGTTCCTGGTGAGAGCGGAGCGCGCCATCCCGTATACGAGGCAGTCCTCTTCAGCGCATACCATCGTCCTGCCGCCTGCCGTCTTCACCGCGAGCATTCCCTCACCGCCGTCGTTTCCCATCCCCGAGAGGATCACGGAGACGGTGCGCGGGCCGAATACATGTGCTCCAGAAGTGAAGGTCGTGTCGACGGCAGGCCGGACCGCGTGCAGGCGGGGAGCGGTCGAGTGGATGATTCGCCCGTGTTTTTCTCCGCTCTTTGCTGCGACTCCCGAGATGATGGTATGAAACCCGGCCTTTGAGAGCAGGATTGTTCCGGTCTGCAGGCCGTCTCCGTTCTCTGTCTCTTTCACGGGGAGAGCGGAGACCCTGTTCAGGCGTTCGGCGAGCGATGCGGTGAACCCCTCGGGCATGTGCTGGGTGACGACGACCGCGGCAGGCAGGTCCGGCGGAAGTGCGGAGAGGAGCGTATCGAGCATCGGCGGACCCCCGGCGGAAGAGCCTATCACAACGACCGCATCTGCCTCATTCCGGCTGGTTGCAGCAGGTCTTACGATCGTCGGGAGCGCGACAAGGTTTCTGATCTTCTGGATGAGTTCGCTCTCGATGCCCCTGACGTTCGGGACATCCCTTGGTTTGAGCATGAAGTCGTCCGCCCCGAGCCGCAACGCCTGGTGAGTCATATCGGCCTGGCGGGACGTCAGGGTGCTCAGGACGATCACTTTCGGTTTCGCGGGAACCCTGGAAAGCGCCTCAAGCGTCTCAAGGCCGTTCATCCGGGGCATCTCGATGTCGAGCGTGACGACGTCGGGTTTCAGACTGGATATCTTTTCGAGGGCATCGATGCCGTTGACCGCCGTTCCGACCACTTCGATATCGGGGACGTCTTTGAGCAGATCCCGGAGTATCGTGCGGATGAAGAGCGAATCGTCGACGATCAGAACCCGTATCATGGTTACACACTGAGGACGTTCTTGACTTCTTCGAGGACTTTCGGAGCCTGGAACGGTTTGACGATGTAGCCTCTCGCACCGCTCTTGACGGCGAGTTTGACCATCTGCTCCTGGCCGACCGCCGTGCACATGATGACTTTTGCTGTCGGGTCGGCTGCTTTGATGGCCTTGAGCGCCTCGATCCCGTTCATCTTCGGCATGACCACGTCCATCGTGACGAGGTCCGGCTTGAGCTCCTGATACCTGGCGAGGGCCTCCGCGCCGTCCGCTGCCTCACCGACGATGTCGTGCCCGCCGGAGAAGAGGATGTTCTTCAGCAGCGTTCTCATGAACATTGTGTCATCGACGATTAGGATTCTCCCCATCAAACACCACTCGTTGAATATTTGATAAAAAGATTATATATGTCTTCTCATTTTGAAGAAATAAGGTTTTTAATCTAATGGAGATTTTACAGACTCTGAGATGTATCTTACCCCTTTTGGGGTCAGCTGCACTTCCTTCCTGACGTAGAGCACTTCAGCGAGGCCCGAGCCGAGAAGGTTCTCGTAGATGGCCTCGAGTTCTTTGTGCGAGAGTTTCAGCATGTTCTCGATGGAACTCGAGTCCATCCCGCTGTAGACCAGCATCGCCACCTGCCCGGTCAGGGGATCGATCTCCTCGCGGGTCTCGGTATCGTGTGTCGCCTCTTTGAGGAAGTTGTAGAGAACCTGGAGCGTCGTCAGCGGGCAGAGAACGAAACTCGTCACGAGTTCATTCTCGCTGAGGTGGTCGATCTTCACGACGTCGAGATGCTTCTCCTGGACCTCCCGGGACGTAAGTTCGATGCCGGTCACTTCGTCGAGGGGGATGCAGACCTGCTTCTCCTGGCTGACGAACCAGATGCCGGTCTTCATGACGGCGATCGCGCCCTTCTCCCACTGGGCGTTCTGGACGAGTACCCCCCCGCGGATTGCGGGCGACATGAAGAACGCGTTCAGCCGGTAGGCGCTGGCCTGGGTGATGATGAACTTCTTCAAGACCGCGAGAACCTTCTCGACCGACGCGATACGGTAGACGGCCTCTCCATCCGCCCCGGCGGTGATGATAACCTGGTTCTTCTTCTCCTCGAGGTCGATCACGGATTTGTAAGGAACCTCCTGCTTAAGAGGAACATCGATGCGGAAACGGTCCTCAGCGATACCCATCTTCGTCGGAACCCACTTGCCTTCGTGCTCGATCTTTACCGGAACCGATTTCATCTTTTTCTCCCCTGCTTCCCCTGTATTATGTCCCGCGTGA
>JAQVVW010000106.1 GCA_028698765.1 Methanoculleus sp.
CGGCGGTCTTCGTCACCTCGGCGGCGGTCGCGGTCATGGGGATGATCTTTCCCGCCGTGAGGACGGGTTGGTAGAGTTCGACCGCCCGCGCCGTGGATACGTCGTCGATCCCGCCGACGATCCGGTCATGCTCGCGGATATTCCGGAGCAGGCGCCCGACCATCACCCGCTCGGGGGCGTGCGCGAGAGCGAAGTCCTCACCGGCGACGAGCCCGGACTCGGCCTCCAGGATCTCGCGGGCCATCCCGGCGGTTGTCCCGGGGGTGACCGTCGATTCGAGCACCACGAGCGTCCCCTCGGAGAGGTGCTTTCCCACTGCCCGGAGGCCCTCGATCAGGGCCGAGAAGTCGGGGATGAGGTCTTTAGGGTCCGCAAACGGCGTCTGGATCGCGAGGGTCACTGCATCGCACCCCGTGACCTCTGAGAAATCCGAGGTGCACCGGAACTTGCCCGCGCCGACGACCTTCGCCAGCAGTTCCTCAAGCCCCGGCTCCTCGCCCTTCAGCGGGGACTCACCGCGGTTCAGCATAGCAATCTTGTAGCCGGATGAAGCGGAGGCACGCTGGAACCCCAGGGCTGAGTCGAAGACGGGAGCGTCCGCAAAGAGGACCGCGGCGGGGATGCCGACATATCCCATCCCGACGACACCGATCTTCCTGATCGGCCCTTTAGCCCTGATGATCGATTGTAACCTGCTACTCATGAAAAACCATCCTTACGTCGCAAAACACTGCGCGACATCCTCGCAGATCTCCATGTTCAACAGCGCCTGCGTGGGGCTGACCGGGAACTCCCTTCCTCTGGCCGCGCAGTCGAGGAACGTCGAGAGTTCGAGTTTCAGCGGCTCCTGCTTGTTCACGAGCACCTTCTCGATGATGTTCTCCTGCACGTAGCGCTCATCCTCGACCGCGTACTGCCCGGGTTTTCTGTGGATGTAGATCTCCTGGGCCATGAAGTCCCCCTCGATGGTGAACTCCTCCTCCTCGATGTAGATCATCCGGATCTTCTTTGAGGACTTCCTGCTTGCCGAGAGGTAGACCGGGGTTCCTCCGAAAGAGAAGAGGGCGCTGCAGACATCCTGGTTCCCGCTGCCGGCGAGGCGGTAGGAGCCGTCAGGGAGGAGGACGTTACGCATGATGTCCACATCATGGATCATCAGGTCCTCGACGACCGAGGAGCCGCTCACCCGGGACGACGCCGGGTTGTGCCGCTTCATCTCGATGTAGAGAGGATTTCGGACGATCTTCTTGATCTCAGGAACGATCGGGTTGAACCGCTCGATGTGCCCGACGCCGACAACGAGACCATCAGGGATCTTCCCGATAAGCCTCCTGCTCTCTTCCGCCGTCGCACATATGGGCTTCTCGATGAGCAGCGGCACCCCGGCGTCGAGAACCTGCTCTGCAACCCCAAAATGGTAGGGCGTCGGGACGCAGACGCTCACCGCATCAACGCTTCCAAGCAGACCCTCCAGGGTCGGGGAGGCCGTTGCCCCGAAGGCTCCGGCAAGGTCGCCGGCCGCTTTCTCGTTGAGATCGAACAGGTAGAGCGAGTCCACCGCTTTCAGTTCCGAGTATACGCGGGCATGGTTCCTGCCCATCATTCCGACACCGATTACCCCTACGTCCAAGATTTCACCGCCGATGTGGTACGTGCTCTCTTTGACGAGCACTGAATAGTAATACTATACATTAGCACCGCTCCGCTATGACATTATCGCGGCCCTCGTTCCAGGGGAGGCACATCCTTCCTGCTGGATCATGGCCGCCTCCCCTGCTTCGGTTCAAAACCAATAAGGTTTTTCACGGCGAAACCGATGCCTGTGTTCCGGCCCTCCAGGTATCTTGCCCGTGTCATGCGCATCGATCCCGTCCAGCGCCAGAGCCTCATCAGCCTCGGCTCGACGCTGGCCCTCACCACAGTCGGGTTCCTCTCCACGATGTACTTCGCTCATACCGTCGGTCCGTCGATACTGGGTGCGTACTTCCTCTTTGTTGCCTACTTCAGCATATTCAACCTGATAGGAGACGGCGGGTTCGGGGGCGCCGCGGTGAAGCGGATCAGCGAGGGCGAGGACCAGAATGCATTCTTCACCGCGTTCGTCCTTCTCCGGGTAGTGCTGACGGTCATCTCGGTGGGCTTCCTCCTCATCGCGCAGCCCTACCTCGTCAAACTCACCACATCAGGGATGCTCCCCTGGCTGATCCTCGCGCTGATCGTCAGCACCTTCACGAACGTTGTCTCTAACAGTGTCTACGGCAGCGGAAAGGTTGGCGTCAACCAGATCAGCAGCCTGGTCGATAACCTGACCCGGGTAGTTGTCCAGGTCATCGCGATCGTCCTCGGCTACGGTGTTGCAGGGCTCGCCGGCGGGTTTGTTGCCGGGATCCTTGTTTCGGGGCTCTTCAATTTCCGTTTCCTCGACCTCTCGCCGGCACCGTTCCGCCGCTCCCACGTCCAGAGCCTCTTTGCCTTCTCGTTCTGGACGTTCCTCAGCGCGAGCGGCTACCTCGTCTTCTCGTACGCCGACACTATCATGATCGGCTACTTTATGACCGAGGCCGACATCGGTATCTACCGTGTGGCACTCCAGCTCACCTCGATTGCGACGTTCGTCACCGTAGCACTCCATACCACCCTCTACCCGAAGATCAGTTATTGGGGGAAGAAGGACGACCTCCCATCGGTGGAACGCGCGCTCGCCCGTGCATTCACTTACTCGCTCCTCCTCGCGGTCCCGGTCGTTGCCGGGGGCTGGATCCTCGGCGAACGCCTCCTCTACTTCTTCTATGGAGAATCGTTCTCTACCGGGGCAACGGCTCTCGGGATACTCCTGCTCGTCCAGATGGCCCACGTCTTCGTGTTCCTCCAGACGATGTGCTTGAACGCACTCGACCGACCGAAGGACTCGTTCCGGGTCACGGCAATCGCGGTCGCCGCAAACGTCGGGCTAAACCTCTACCTCATCCCGGCATACGGCATCGTCGGGGCGTCGGCGGCCACGTTCGTCACCATGGTGCTGAACGCAGTGCTCGCCAACCGCGCCCTCTCCCAGACCATCCGCGTGCGGATAGAGCCACGGGCCGTAGGCCACATCGTCCTTGCCGCGCTTGTTATGGCGGCGGTCGTCGTAGCCTACTCGTTCATCATCCCGCTCACGAACGTCTTTGTCGTCCTCGGGGCGGTCGCGCTCGGCGGGCTGGTCTATCTCCTGGTTCTCCTCAAGATCGATCGGGGCATCCGCGACGAGTTGAAGGAGCTGACCATGGGTCTCGGCGTCCCCTGGCCGGGTCTGCTTTGAGGCCGGGCGGAGCTACCCCGGGCGCCCGTCCGGTTAAAATAGCAGGCGCGGCAATGTGTGGCTACACCCGGGAGAAGATGATGAAGAAAGAAGTTCGTGAACTGGAGCATGAAGAATTCCCGCTTGCAGAGATGGTCTGGACGCACTACCGCGGTCAGAAGGCCGACCCGGCGCGGGAGAGGATATTCGGCGTCTTTGTCGACGGCGCCCTTGCAGCGACGGCGCGCTGTACCCGCCATCCGGGCGGCCTCGAGATGGACTGTGTCTTCACGCTCGACGAGCACCGCGGGCACGGATACGCCAGGGAAGTCGTGCAGGCGCTCCTCGAAGAATGCGGCTCCGAGACGATCTACATCCACTCGACCCTCCCCCTGATCGAGTTCTACGGGAGACTCGGGTTCGAACCCATTCCCGAGGCGAGACTGCCGGAGAGCATCAGGGAGCGGTTCATCTTCTGCTTCGGGGAGATGGCGGGGTGCAACGTCGCCCCCATGATGCGGAGCCCGGGGACCGGGTAGCCTCACGAGACCTCGTCGGTACGGAAGAAAAGTGGCATCCGCCCCCGCGGAAGAGCGACGGCGAAGATCGTACCGCCGTGGACCGCGGGGCCGGGCCTAGTGTTCGATCTTCTTGATATGCTCTATAGCGTTCTCCGCGAGTTTCTCCCGCCCCTGCAGCTCGGCGACGTCCCGGATGGCCTCGAGCATGTGGACGGAGTCCTCGAGGAAACTCAGGATGTCGGCGGGGTAGAGGTCGATCCCGTATTCGTCGAGGAGGTGGGCGCTGATCTGGCGGTGATCGAGTCCCATCTCCCTGAACTCAATGATGGTGAGGGTGAACTTCCTCTCCGGGCACCCGCAGAAGGGTGCGTTCTTGCACTTGCAGTCCATGAAGTCGCGGAAGAAGGCCTGGAGCTGCTCGTGCATCCGGCGGTCGAGGTTCTCGAAGTCGATTGCCTTCCCGAGCGACTCAAGAAACGCGCCCGAGAAGACATGGTCCGGGAGCCGGAACCCTGCTGCCCGCTCGAGTTTCCGTGCTGCCCGGAACCGGGCCTTCTTCGCAATCACGACGACTCGCCGGGCTCCTCGTCGAACTTCGCGAGCGACTTCATGGCATTGCTCATCGTCTCGATCTCGATGAGCCACTCGTCGAAGAGGCCAGGGTCCTCCACGTTGTCCTTGATGTACTTTGCGCAGCAGGTAGCCCCGTCGACCACGGCGGCCCCGATGTTCGCCGCAACCTCGAGCGCCTCCTCAAGATTCTCCTCGTCGATACCCTTGCCCTTCTTCACGAGCGCCTTGATGTCCTTGTCGAACTCGCCATCGAGGTACTTCCGGCAGGCGGTGAAGAGCACCAGCAGGGAGAGCTGAAGCGACCCGATGATCTCCTCGAGGTCTCCCTCGGGGAGCCCGGTCATGACGATGAGCTCCACATCATCAAGTTTGGCGATGGTCTCCTCCTTCGTGAACCGGTCGTTCTGGTAGAGGCGGACGATCTTCAGGACCGAGAGGGTGATGTCTTCGGTGAAACTGAAGAGCATCTGCTCGCCTTCCGAGACCTCTTCGCCTTCGGCGGGCTCGAAATTTGCTTCCTCGAGCGTCTTGATCCAGTTGTCCCAGCGCTCCTGATTGTAAAAAATATAGAAGAGTTTCATGGGTTCTGCCTGTTTGGCACTCGCTTTCTTCGCCATATCAGTACACATTCGGAGTGCCTCTTTTAAAAACCATTTGCTCTTCGTCTAGATACCGGGAATTGGCGCGATTCGCGAAGATTCATCTAGGACGAGCGAACATATGAAGAGCAGATGACGCGAGTTCGCGGGCTTGATGCTCTCCTGAGATCCTACGAACCCGTTGCGGTTGCGCTCTCCGGGGGAACGGACAGTTCGGTTCTGCTGGCGTTCGCCCGGCATCACGGGGTTCAGGTGATCGCCATCAGCATCGATACCGGCCTCACCCCGCCCGGGGAACTCGCGGCGGCGCGCAGACTCTCGGAGCGCCTGGGGATCGCGCACGTCGTGGTTCCGCTCGATATGCTTGAGATCCCCGCTGTCCGGGAGAACCGGCCGGAGCGGTGCTACGTCTGCAAGCGGGCTATGATGGAGGCGGTCGTGGCGGAGGCACGGCGGCAGGGGTGCCGGACGGTGGTCGATGGGACGCATGCCGACGACCGGGCGGATACCCGGCCGGGGATGCGGGCGCTCTCCGAACTCGGGATCAGGAGCCCGTTTGCTGAATGCGGTATGGGGAAGGCGGAGATCGAGGCCCTTGCAGAAGAACTCGGGGTGCCCATCCGCCCGCCGTCCGCGTGCCTCGCAACCCGCATCCCCACCGGTGAGCCGGTCACCCGGGAGTGCCTCGCCCTCGTCGCGGCGGCGGAGTCCCTCCTCGCGCGGGAGATCCCGGGGACGATCCGGGTCCGGTGCATCGGCGGCGCCCGGGCCCTGGTCGAGGCCGACCCGGCGCACCGCCGGAGGCTTGAGGAACTGCTCGGTGCGGTGAAGGAACTCGGGTTCGAGGACGTAGCGATAGCCTCCGGGGGCTATCGTGAGGGAGGTGCGGATTCGTGGAAGCGGTGATGGTCAGGTACGGGGAGATCTTCCTCAAGAGCGAGACGGTGAAACGGCGGTACATATCGATAA
>JAQVVW010000107.1 GCA_028698765.1 Methanoculleus sp.
TATAACGGCAAACCGGGTGAGTTTCGGAGTCGAAGGGCTGGACGCGATGCTCTCGGGGGGACTTCTCGAGAAGAGCATCTGCGCGATCGTCGGCACCTACGGCACCGGGAAGACGTCATTCGCTCTCCAGTTCGCATACGAAGGACTCTGCCGTGGCGAGAAGGTGATCTACATCAGCCTCGAAGAACGGGAGGAACTCCTCCAGGCCACCATGGCGCAGAAAGGGTGGGACATGGAGGCCTTCGGCGACCGGTTCTACCTCCTCCGGCTGGACCCGACCGACTTCAATCTCGCGGTCAGCAGCATCAAGAGCGAGCTCCCCGCTCTCATCGAGAGCACGGGAGCCTCGAGGGTGATCATCGACCCGATCTCTCTCTTCGAGGGGCTCTTCGAGGACGAGGCCGAGAGGCGGCAGGAGATGTTCCGGCTCATCGAGGTGATGCGGGACGAAGACTGCACCCTTGTGCTGACGAGCGAGACCAGCCCGACAAATCAGTACGGGAGCAGGTACGGCCTCGTGGAGTACCTGGCAGATACGGTGGTCCTCCTCAGGTATGTCCGCTCCCGGGGACTCACCGAGGTGTACCTGGTCCTCGAGGTCGTGAAGATGCGCCGGTCGGCCCATTCCCGGGAGATCAAGCCGTTCGAGATCCTCCAGAACGAGATTGTGGTCTACTCGGAGGCAAGTCTGTTTTAGGTGCGACGGGCCGAAGGGTGCGACGTTCCGAAGCACGACTGACCGGAGAGTGCAACGGATGGGACGTCTGGAGTTTGAGAAACCCGTTGGCTGGGAGCAGGAACTCAAGCACCGCCAGGTGCGCAGCCACCACGGTCCATTATCGGGATTCTATCCGCTTTGGCTTTACCTGCGAATCGCTCGTGGAATGCCCAAATACCTTCAAATAAATATCAGATCATGCCAGGGTCCGGGCTCGAAGATGCCCGCCCATCGAAAAGCAGGAAACGGTCGGGAGGTCTTCTCAGATCGTGATCCCGAGAAGGTGGAGCAGCACCAGGACCAGGGCGCCGGGCAACCCTGCAAGAGCGCAGATGAGGATCGTCACCAGGTTGATCTGGATGTCGGGAGCGCCGAACCAGCTGAGGACGTCGAAGTAATTCAGAGCCCAGAGCGTGATGAGCCCGGCGACGGCGTTGATGACGAGCGTCATGGCCTTCTTCATGAGGTAGTAGAGCGCCGCAGCTATCGCGATCGCGAGAAGGATGGCAAGGATCTCTTCCATCATCTATTTACCAATGATCTGCTGGTTATTTAACCGTATTGATGGAATCGTCAGCCGTCCGACGCGTCTTGAGTCATTTCCGAGCCCCCCGATACCCGCGAGCATCTCAAAGACGTTCCCGGAGAGCATCGCCGTCCGGATGGGTTCGACCGGTTCCCCGCCCTCCATCCAGAAGGGGTTCGAGATCTCCACTGAGAAGTCGCCGGAGAACGGGTTCGCGGTATGGGCGCCCACGACGTCGTGGATCCAGATTGCCCGCTCGTCGCCGGGCTCTTTTACCCGCGGGCCGTCGATGAAGAGGTTGTGCACGCCGATCCCGGGGCCTTCGCCCCCGGAACGGACGGCGCTCCCCGTGCTCCCCTCGCCGTAACGGTAACCGGTCTTGAGGTCGTAGGCGAACCGCATGAGCATCCCCTGCTCCACGAAGACCAGGCGGCGGGTCGGGACGCCTTCCGCATCGAAGGCCGTGCTCCCGAGGCCGGGGGCAAACGGGTCGTCGTAGACGGAGAGGCGCTCGTCGAAGACCTGCTCGCCGACCTTCTCCGCAAGGAACGACCGGCCGGCCTTCACGTTCCGCCCGGAGAGGGCCGGGAGGAGAACCTGCCCGAGGAGGCTTGCCGCCGCTATCGGGGAGAGGACGACGTCGTAGCGCCCGGTATTTATATCACGGCCCCCGAGGGAGCGGGCGGCAAGCGAAGCAGCCTGTTCACCGACCGAACGGGCATCGATATCGGCGAGGAACGGGGAGGCGTCGAACTCGTAACCCGTGGACTGCTCCCGGATCGCTTCGAGGGAGACCGACGCCACCGTCCGGTCCATGCCGTAGAAGACGCCGTTCGAGTTCGCGACCGCGAGGTACGACCGGGCGAGATCCGCGCCCCCGCCGACGACCTCCACCGGGTGCTCCGCGGCACCGGAGAGGAGTTCGCCGACCATTCGCGCCGCATCCTCCACCGCGACGACGAGATTTTCGTCGTTTGCAGAAGGGGTGCCCGCGAGATCGGCCGGTTTCGGGAACCCGCCCCACTGCTGCGGGGTGGCGAGCCGGCCGCTCGCGAGCGCCGCGTCCAGGCATTCCTTCCACCGGTCGGGATCGCTCGTGGCCGAGAACCCGATCCGCCCGTCCTTGACCGTCCGGACGGCCATGCTCCAGGCTTCCGACTCCTCGGCGTTCCCGAGGACTCCCTTCTTGATCTCGGTGGCGACGCTCAGTCCCCGGGCGTAGAAGACCTCGACCTCGTCCGCCCGGCGTTCGCCCTCCCGGAGAATCCTCTCGATCAGGTCATCGCCGTTCATTCGCCGCGCCCCCCGATGGTTGCGCCCTCGAGCAGGAGGTGGGGCGCGCCGTCGCTGACCGGGACGCTCTGCCCGCCTTTGCCGCAGTATCCCGGGCTCATCTTCCGGTCGTTCCCGACGAGGGCGATGTTATGCAGCGTCGAGAGGATCTCGCCCGAGAGCGAGACGTCCCGGACCATACCGGCCTTCTCACCGTTTTCGATGAGGTAGCCGTACTCCGCGTTGAACTGGAAGACGCCGCGGCCGGGGTCGACCTGCCCGCCCCGGGATCCAATCAGCAGGATGCCGTCCCGGCACTCCTCGAGGATCTCGTCGTAGGTCGCGTCGCCGTTCTCGATGAAGGTGTTGCTCATCCGGACGATCGGCGGCGCCCCGTGCTCCGACCGGGCGTGGCCGGGAACCCCGTTCCCGACCGCCGCAAGGGTCTCGCGATTGTGGAGATAAGAGGAAAGGATGCCGTCGCGGACGATCTCCGTGCGCTCTACCGCGACGCCCTCGGCGTCGACAGGCATGAACCCGAACTCGTGAAGCGTGGGGTCATCGACGATGACCAGTCCCGCACAGCCGATCCGCTCGCCGATCTTCCCCCCGAGAACCGATGCACCTTCGCGGACGAGGTCGCCCTCGCTCGCATGGCCGACCGCCTCGTGGGTGAAGACCCCCGCAAGCTCCGGGTCGAGCACCGCCCGTTTCGTCCCGCCTTTCGGGATCTTCGCGGCGAGGAGCGAGACCGCGACCTCGCCCGCCTTCCGGCCGAGATCCTGCTTGCCGCGGAGGTTGAACCCGGTGATGATGTGATCGCGTTCGCTCCCCATCTGCATAACGCCGTTTCTGGAAGCGATGGCGATGACCGAGAACCCGGACCGGACGGCCTCGTAGGAGTACTCGTTCCCGCTCGAGTCCAGGAACCGGACGGAGTCGATCCCTTCTGTGTAGCGCGCCCGGGTGTTTCCCACCCCCGGCACGCGTGCCGCCGATTCGATCCCGGCAAGCAGCCGAGTCTTCTCCTCAAGATCGACCTCCCGGGGGTCCTCCCCGAGAGGAGGAACCGGGAGCACGCCGCGCGGCGCGTCGGCAAGGTCGAGATTGTCCTCCGTGACCGCGGCGAGGCGCGATGCCGCCTCGACGAGGCTCTCCACCTCGCGTCTCGAGTCGAGATCGACGTGATCGCGGGTGAGGATGCCCCATCCTTTCGGTCCGAGGACCCGGACCACGGCTTTGTCAAAAAATGAGGTGCCCGCGGACTCGACCACCCCGTTGTCGATATCGACCAGGGTGATCTCGCCGCGTACGCACCGGATATCGTAGTATCTCACTTCAGCCATAAGGCATCAGACCACAGAGCGCCCGGCGTTCGGGTCAAAGATGGTGGTCGGGTTGACCGCCAGTTTCCGCAGCTTCGATATGAATCCTTCGCGGTTCTCGGGGACGAGCGCGTTCTCGAGGACCTCGTCGATGTGGTCGACCGGCACCACCTCGACCATCTCGCGGTAGCGCTCCTCGATCAGGACGTCGTCTAAGTTCGACCGCGGGATGATCACCGTCTTGATCCCGGCTTTTGCCGCCGCCTCGATCTTGTAGGTGACCCCGCCGATGGGGAGAACGTCGCCCCTGACCGAGAGCGAGCCCGTCATCGCGACGTCCTGGCGCACCGGGATGTTCTCGATGGCGCTGATCACCGCCGTCGCGACAGTCACGGAGGCCGAATCGCCCTCGACACCGCCGTAGGTGCCGATGAACTGGACGTGGATGTCCATGTTCCGGATGTCCTTTCCCGTGAACTTCTTGATCAGGGCGCTGACGTTCGTGATCGACTCTTTGGCGATATCCTGGAGCATACCGGTCGCAATCACCGTGCCGGTCGCCCCCTGGCTCGGTGTCACCTCGGCCATCACCGGGAGGATCGAGCCTGAGTCGCTCCCCATCACCGCAAGCCCGTTCACCCGTCCTACCTGGGTGCCTTCCACGACGGCGAGGTCGTAGTCGCGGGTCCGCCGGATGTACTCGTCGGAGATCTGGTCTTCGATCGAACGGGAGGTCGATTTCGCGGCGAGGACGTGCCTGGCCGTGGTGATCTCCGCACCCTCCTGCCGGGCGAGGTCGCCCGCCACCCGGATCAGCCCGCCCATGTCACGGAGTTTCAGGGTCAGGTGACCCTTCCGGTTCGAGCGGCGCCGGGCCTCGCGGAGCACCTCGAGCATGGCCGCGCGGTCGAAGTGGGGGATCTTTCCGTCGTTCTTGACCTCCTGCGCGATGAACCGGAGGAACTTCTTCCGGTTCTCGGGGGTGTCCTCCATCGTCTCGCGCATGTAGACCTCGTAGCCGTAGCCCCGGATACGCGACCGGAGCGCCGGGTGCATCCCCTGGACGGCATCGAGGTTGCCTGCCGCGATCATCACGAACCGGCAGGGAACCGGCTCCGTCCGGACCATCGCACCGCTCGAACGCTCGCTCTGGCCGGTGATCGGGAAGGTGCCCTCCTGGAGCGCGGTCAGCAGGTTCTGCTGGGAGTGGGGGGTGAGGGTGTTGATCTCGTCAATGAAGAGCACCCCCCCGTGCGCCTTATGGATCGCCCCTCCCTCGACACGGTCGTGGGACGGAGTCTCAAGCCCGCCGCTCTGGAAAGGGTCGTGCCGGACGTCGCCGAGCAGGGCGCCCGCGTGCGAACCGGTGGCGTCGATGAAGGGCGCCGTGACGTTCTGGTCGTGGGATATCAGGAGCTTCGGGACCATCGCCTCCTCGCGGGGCATCGAGTACTTCAGCGCCATGAAGACGAATGCGGCGGCGATGATGCCCATCAGCCACTGGTAGGTGATGATCGCGTAGCCGATGATACCGATGATGAGGAGCATGATGAGGGTGCTCCTCATCTGGATCTTCTTCCTCGCTTCCACTTTGTGGGCGTTCACGATCTGCTTGCCGCGGCTCGCCGGGACAGTCCGGATGATGGGGGTGTTGTTGTCCTCGGGGTTCGGGTAGACCAGGATGTCCTGCAGTTCCTCTTTCGGGAGAAGCTCGGCCATCGCCTTCGCCAGCATCGATTTGCCGGTTCCGGGGGTGCCGATCATCATCACGTGCCTGCGCTGGACGGCGGCTTTCCGGATCACCTCGACGGCGTGCTCCTGACCGATGACCTGATCGATGAGATTCGGGGGTACGTCGATATCTGACGATGCGTTCATCTCAAGGCCGGAAAAGACCTCCGTCTCCTCCAGTTCGTCGTTCGTGAGATCAATGTTGGGAATTTCTGGTGTTTGCGTCGAATCCATCGTCGAGTTTACCTCTTTGCTGCACTGGTACTTATATAATTTATTCATCCTCGTTCAAATACTTTCTAGCAAAGGTGTTTCATGAGAATAATCAGTACAGAACGGTCCC
>JAQVVW010000108.1 GCA_028698765.1 Methanoculleus sp.
ATACAGGCAGATCTCTGAGATCTTCAAACAACCCTGACCAGAACTCCCCACTCACACTCTCGACTCCTGCGTCAGGGCTCCTCCAACACCTATCTTTCCGCACCCCGGCATCCATCAGAACCATCAATGGCGGTAACGGTGCTCTCCGATTTTCTGTAGCTTGTCTGACCCCTGTCCCTTTTTTTGATCATTCTTTCTCCATGGTCAAATACCTTCTGCCGCTGACACACTCCTCTTATATGTCCATCTGGATGAAAACAACTAACCAAAAGGAGATTCCTCATCAGAAACACACCTAAACCTTGATTCCGCGCTTAAGTTTCTTAGTGCCCTTGCCGATTCGAGAACGACTGTTCGTCGGCCCGCCCGGAGGGCAGTATGGAGGTCTGCAAGGTGTTCTGGTGGAAGCATAACTCAAAGAGCGGGCAGTACTCTTCAGCGAAAGTTCACCGGACATTACATGTGCAGCCGAAGGCGAATACACCAAAGTCCATCGAGGATTACGATATCACGGTAGACAAACTGGAAGGCCTCGAACCCGAGATCTTTGAAGGAAGGTGACGAAAACTCCGGCGGTGAATGCCGCCGGTGCAGACTATCCCAACCGTCGGGATGGCATATCGGTGAACATCGGTTCGATCGATCTTGATCCCGCACGGTAAAGGTGGGAGAACCCCTCCTCACCGCCGCCCATACCCGACCGCGACAACCGCAAACGCCGCAAGCACGACCACCCACCCGGCCGCCGCCTGTGTCGGCACCGCCGAAGGACCCGCGGTCGTGCTCTCCGCCTGCGCCCGGATCCAGTCGACCGCGTACGAGAGCTGGACGTCCTCCCCGGCCATCGCCCGCGCCAGGGTATCCCGATCGAGCGGCACCCGCACCGTCGGGGCGACTCCGCCGACCTGTGACGCGTTGCTGTCGACCTGGATCCTGCCGTTCGCGTCGAGCGACGTGCCCTGCGGGAAGGCCGTCATGACACCGGGGGGGAGCGTCGGCCCGAGAGACTCCATCCCGAACGCCCCGTTCGTCCCGTACCAGGATACGATCGCGCCCGTCCCGGATTCGGCAAAGACCTTCGGGAGGCCCTCGCCCGAACTGATGGTGTAGGGGCTGACGAGGAGGGCGACCGGCCCCTCGTAGCGGTCGGGCCGGGGTTGTGTCCACGACTCCCAGAGGACCGCCTGCTCCCCGGTCCCGGGGTCGTAGGTGGTGCCGTACTCGTAGAAGACCGGCCGGTCCACGAACCAACCGGCGTAGGCGGCGGCCAGGTTGTCGTCCCCGCCCCGGTTGAACCGGAGGTCGATGACGATGCCGGGCGCACCGTCGGCGATGGCTTCCTCCACCGCTGCCTTGAAGGGCTGGTAGACGTCGTAGGACTCCTCGTAGACAGCGATGTAGGCGATCCCTCCGGGGAGGGTCCGGGTGGTCACGGTCTCGTTCGCGATCATCGCCTTGAGCTCCGCCGACGATCCGGCCGCTCCGTCGTTGACCTCGCGGCCGAGGAAGATGCTCGTCCGGGCGAGGGTCTCGTAGCCGTCGTCCGCCGCGGTCAGGTTGATCGTGCGGGGGACGGAGTCCGCCGGGCCGGCGATGCCGACGGTCGCCCCGGCCCCCACCGGCGCCCGGGTCAGGAACCGCAGTTTGTGGAGGAGGATACCTTCGGCGGTCGAAGGCTTGACCGGGGTCCAGATGATCGACGTCGCGTCGATCGCCTCCCCGATCGGTCGGCCGTTCCAGGAGACCACCTCGTCGCCGAACCGGATCCCCGCCCGCTCCGCATCGCTCCCGTTTGCGACGTAGGTCACGATCACCTCGCCCGTATCGAGCCGTGCGACTGCGAGCCCGTAGCCCCCGCCGATATCGGCATGCTTCGCCCCGAAGTCGTCGGGAGAGAGGACCAGGACGTGCCCGTCGGGGATGGCATACACGAACTCGCGGAGCGTCCGGTAGTATGCGGCGTTATCCTCGTTCTCCTCGGCTTGTGCGATCTTCGGCGCGTAGGTCGCATACAGCGCGTCCCAGTCGACGCCGCGCCACTCCGTAAAGGCGTAGCGCTCTTCCATGTAGGCGCACGTCTCGCGGAAGGCGTCGCTCCAGGTCATGCTGCTGAAGTCGGGTGGCCCGTCGGTCAGGTTCGCCATGATGGGCGTGTAGGACGCCATCAGTTCCTCGTTGTAGGCCGTCTCGTTGTTCCGCTCGAACGGGCTAGCGGCATCCGCCCATACCATCCCGCACGAGTCCGTGTAGAGGCCGGCGGATGCCGGAGAGGCGAGGGCGAGGAGCAGGACGAGCAGGATCGAACCGGCCCTGGCGGTCTGTGAACGCTTTGATTGCACGATCATCTACCTTTACTATCCATCTTTTTGCCGGGGATTTGGGGTTTGCGTTTTCTTCCGGCATATCCGGGCCGGCGGGCCGCCGGGGATCACTCCGGCGGATACGCGACGAGCCCTTCCTTGACGCCCCGGACAAACCCGGCCTTCTCGTAGAGCCGGAAGACGTTTTGTTCGCTCCGGCCGGAGAGAAGCATCACCTTGTAGCAGTTCTCTTCCCATGCGCACTCGAGCGCGTGGTCAAGGAGGGCCGTGCCGAACCCCCGGTTCCGGAACTCGCGATGCGTCGCGACGTTCTCGATGAGCCCGTAGGGTCGTGCGCCACGGGTGAGGTTTGAGAGGATATGGAGGACGCACGTCGCGACCGGCACGCCCCCGTATTCAAGAATGAAGAGTGGGTTCGCGGGTCTGCGAGGATCGCCTGCCAGGCTCGCTCCAGCGCACGGTCGTCGGCCTTCTCGTCGGCGTCGTGCAGGTGCGTATAGAGGGAGAGGACTGCATCCAGGTCGCTCTCAACGGCCTCCCGGACGAGCAGCGTGTCGCTCTGCATATATCTCGATCCGCCTCTCTGGTAATCTGCTTTTGGCTCTGGAGCGGAGATCGCCCATGGTGTGGCCTCCCGGAGCAACCTATTTACCTGCCCATGAACAAGCATATACATCAAAGCGCGTACCTGCCGCCCGGAGCCTATCCATGCCAAACTGCACCACGTTTCTCGATGTCAACGCCTGTAACCCCGATAAGATCGCTCTCGTCGTCCCCTCCCGGGGGGAGATCTACACCCGTGCCGAACTCAGGGACCGGGTCGCCCGGGCTGCAGGCGGTCTCCTCGCCCTCGGTATCGAGCGCGGGGAACAGGTCTGCATCTACCTTGAGAGTTCGCCGGAATACCTCATCACCTACCTCGCCCTCTGGCGGATCGGGGCCGTCGCCGTCCCGACGAACCGGGTATACACGGAGAGCGAGGTCCTCTACGCCGTCCGCGACGCAGAGGCCGTCGCCGTCGTCACCGACGTCGAGGGTGCAGGCCTCGTCGCCCGCATCCGCGACCGGGCCCCGTCGCTCCGGCACGTCGTCGCCGTCGGCGGGGAGGCGGCCGGCGCGACGCCGTGGGCCGACCTCCTCCGGGGAGCCCCGTGCCGCCGTGCCGCTCACTGCCGGTTCGACGACCTCTGCCAGATCCAGTACACGAGCGGCACCACCGGCAAGCCGAAGGGCGCCATGCTCACCCACGGGAACTGGATCGCGGCGATGGATGCCGAACGTGACGTTCTCCGGATCACCGCCGACGACGTCTACCTCGGGATCTACCCGATGGGGCACGTGGGGGTGAGCTGGGGGATCGCCACTCTCCGGGCCGGCGGAACCTACGTCGTCATGGAGCGGTTCGATCTCGACCGCTACCTCGAACTCGCCCGTGAATACCGGGCGACGATCGTCGCCGGGATGCCGCCGGTGATCCACTCCCTCATCCAGACCCCGCCGGGGACCGAAGCGGCGCTCGCCACCGCCCGGGCGATGATCAGCGGCGGCGGCCCCCTGACGCCCGGCGTCTGGAAACCCTTCCACGAACGGTTCGGCATCCCCGTCGTCAACGCATACGGCCTCTCCGAGACGGTCGTCGTCGGGACAGGAACCGCCATCCGGCCCGAGCACTATGCGACTGCCGACGAGTTCAGGAGCGTCGGCACCCCGGTCGGGTTCTCGGAGGTGAAGATCGTCGATGCGAACGACCCTTACCTGGAACTCGGGCCCGGCGTTGACGGCGAGATCGCTCTCCGGGGGCCGGGGGTGGCGCTCGGCTACTGGCAGATGCCCGAAGAGACCGCCGCGGTCTTCCTCCCCGACGGCTGGTTCCTGACCGGTGACGTCGGCCACCTGGACGAGGACGGGATGCTCTACATCACCGACAGGAAGAAGGACATGATCGTGATGTCGGGCTGGAAGGTCTACCCGACCGAGGTCGAGGACGTCCTCGTCCAGCACCCGGGCGTCCGCGACGCGGCGGTCTTCGGGTGCGCCGACGAGCACCGGGGCGAGGTTCCGGTGGCCGTGGTGGTTCCTTCCGAGAAGGATATCTCGCCCGACGAGATCATCGCTTTCGCCCGCGAACGTCTCGCAGGCTACAAGGTTCCCCGCCGGGTCATCATCGCCGGCGAGATCCCCCGGGTGAACGGGTGGAAACTCCTCAGAAAGCGGCTTCGGGAGGAGTACTGCAGCGACGGAGCGCATCCGACAGGGTAGGTATTTAGGAAAGGGCGGCAAATATCCTGCGTACCCGAGGTAGAGACGTGGCAAACACCACCAAACGTTCGACAGGAATCGCAGGCCTGGACCTGGCGCTTGACGGAGGATTTTCACCGGGCACCCGTATCGTCATCGCCGGATCTCCGCTGAGCGGTCTTGAACTCCTGGCACAGCAGTTCTGGCAGGAAGGGGAAGGGGCGGGGGCCTACCTGATGCTCGATACAGCGCCGGGAGAGCATATGATCGACGCGCGGGGTATGGACCCCGCGGCGATGGCGGCGGCAATGACGGGCGAGAAGGTCGTCGTGGACTCGCTCTCCACGCTGGTCGCCGCCTGGGGGATCGACACGGCCGTCAGGTTCGTCCTCGAAGAGACGCGCCCGATCGTCGAGGGGGGCGCAAACATCGTCTACCTCGTCTATACGGGAGTCCACGGCCCCGCGGAAGAGGCCCGGATCATGCGAGCGGCCGACGTCTTCATCTCTCTCAGGCAGCAGGTTCACGGAAACGAGTTCGAGCGGACGCTCGCCATCGAGAAACTCAAAGATTCGGACGTGCCGCAACGAGTCGTCCCCTACCATATCGTCGCAGAAGGCCTCGAACTCTCGACGACGAGCAGGGTAGTCTAGCCGGTATACTCGGCCCGGACAAGCCCCGCCGCAACAACCATATTTTTCAGTTTTCCGAACGCTGCGTCGCGCGTCTGCATCCGGAGACCGCAGTCGGGGTCGATGAGCATGAGATCGGGGGAGAAGACGTCGATTCCGGCCTCGATCCGTTTTTCGATTACCTCGACGCTCTCGACGGTGGGATCAGCCGAGTCCACGCAGCCGTAACCGATCATCCGGCCGCGCAGGTCTTTTGCCGAGAGCACCTCGAGGTTTCCGGGGTTGTTCGCGAACTCAAAATCGAATACGGCGACGTTTGTCCTGAGAACGTCGTCGATGACGTTCCCGAGGTTCCCGCAGACATGGAGGCAGACCGGCACCCGGAGCATGCCGGCGATCGCGTTCACCGCCTCGCGGCCGACGGCGAGGTTCGCCGCCCCCGTCGAGAAGATGGGCTCGTCTATCTGGATGAGCGCAACGCCGGCGTCCTGGAGGTAGTTCGCCTCGACCGCGAGCGCCTGCGCGAGATCGAGAACCAGTTCGTCTTTGTTCCGGTAGAACGGCGTCTCGATCGAAAGGCCGTGCGCGAGCGTGCTTGGGCCGGTGAGGATGCCTTTCACCTTCGGGTGCCTGGTGAGGGCATACCGGGTATCCGCGAGGGTGATGGCCTGCCGCGCCGGCTGGACTCC
>JAQVVW010000109.1 GCA_028698765.1 Methanoculleus sp.
GCCAACCCAAGCGTGTCGCGAGCCATGAGTTTGAACTGGGGCTCACTGAGGAGGTTGAGGGTGCCATTCCCAAAACAGTGCGTATCGTACTGGAAGAGATTGGGGTAAAAAATGGGGCTACTATCAACCATCAAGGAACGCATCTTTGGGCGTCGCCGGGAGAAACCACCGGAGATTCCGGGGACAAACCCGGGGAAAAGGTCTGAGGCGAAGCCGGCGGCAACCCAGCCGCACGCGAAGCCGGCGGTGAAGCCCTCTGATGTGATTGCAAAAGAAAAGGTGGAAGTTGTACAAAAGGAGGAAAAGCCTGTGGCAGAAAAGATTACGATAGGTGAATTACACCTGAGCGGATGTACGGGATGCCTCGTGACGCTTGCGGATACTTACGAGGGTCTCTTCAAGCTGCTCGATGATTACGCGGATCTGGTCTACGCATTGACCCTGGTCGACGTGCGCCACGTCCCCGAGATGGACGTGTGCCTGGTCGAGGGTTCGTGCTGTCTGAACGACAAGATCTCGGTAGAAGAACTGAAGGAAGCAAGGGAGAAGTCGAAGGTGCTCGTCGCCTACGGCGGCTGCGCGGCCTACGGCAACATCACCCGGTTCTGCCGTGGTGGTCAGTGGAACCAGCCCGGCCAGGAGGCATTCGTGCCGATCAGCGAGGTCGTCGACGTCGATCTCTACATCCCGTCCTGTCCCCCGTGCCCCCAGGAAGTCAGGAACGTCGCCGTCATGGCCTACCTGCTGCTCCGGGGCAACGAAGAGCAGAAGAAACTCGCAACCGCCTACCTGACCCCGCTGATGCAGCTTGCACAGCGCGGCAACGAGGCCTGCGGCTGCGACCTGATGTATGACGTCATCAACCAGGGCCTCTGCATGGGATGCGGGACCTGCGCCGGCACCTGTCCGGTCCGTGCCGTCACCATGGAGTACGGCAAGCCGAACGTGAACCGCGACCAGTGCATCAAGTGCGGTGCCTGCTACGCGCAGTGCCCCAGGAGCTGGTTCAACTTCGACGTCATGAACAACTACGAGGGCATCATGGATGCCATCAAGGGTGCCATGCAGTGAGGTGAGAAAGATGGACGTACTCGGTAACTACAAGTCCGCGATATCGGCACGCTCGACCGACAAGGACATCCTGAAGAAGGCTCAGGACGGCGGTATCATCACGACGCTCTTCGCGTATGCGCTCGAAGAGGGCATCATCGACGGTGCCATCGTCGCAGGCCCGGGCAACGAGCCCTGGAAGCCGGAGCCCATGGTCGTGACGACGAAGGCCGAACTCCTGGCCGCCGCCGGAACGCGCTACACCATCAGCCCGAACGTCTCCCTGATCAAGGAGGCGACCCGGAGCTACGGCCTCGACCGCGTCGGTATCGTCGGCACCCCGTGCCAGATCCAGGCTATCCGGAAGGCTCAGCTCTACCCGATCGGCATGCGCGACGTCGACGACAAGATCGCCCTCGCGCTCGGTATTTACTGCATGGAGAACCTCTCCTATCAGGCGCTCGAGGCAATGGTCGAGGACCACTGCAACCAGAAGATGGAGTCCGTCGTGAAGATGGACATCGGCAAGGGCAAGTTCACGGTCTACACCGAACGCGGTGCAGTCAGCCAGATGCCCTTGAAGCTGATCCACAAGTACGTGCAGCCCGGCTGCAACGTCTGCCTGGACTACGTGGCAAACCTCGCTGATATCTCCAGCGGTTCCGTGGGCAGCCCCGATGGCTGGAGCACGGTCTTCGTGCGGAGCACCAAGGGCAACGCTGTCTGGGACAGCGCTATCGCTGCAGGCTGCTTCGAGACGAAGCCGATCGACCAGGTCAAGCCCGGTCTCGACCTCGTGACGAAACTCGCAACCGAGAAGATCACGAAGAACCAGAAGAACGTGGATGCTCGTAAGACAATCGGTCTCAAGGCGGACGGAACCCCCAAGGGTCTCCGGAACCCCTACGAGTCTCCCTGAAACACTTTTTTTTGTCCGAACCTGTTCCGGCACGCTCTGAAGAGGTATCCCGGGAGTTCCGGCTCTGCCACGATCACCGTGAATCTACAGGCCGGACTGTACAGTGTCCGTACAACGCGACGAACGCCTGAAGTATCCGACAGAACGTCCACAGCGCCTTCGGTCACCGCACATCGCGTCTGGAGTGGTTTCCCTCACCCTGGCCGGAGGTAGGGGCATCGTCTTTTAAAAAATCGATGGGGGGAGGCACCCCCCGCCGCGGGTTCTCTTTAGACCGACGAGAGATGGCAGGTGCTCTCTGCCGGCATGGATTACCGCTGAAGTGATATTTCCGGGTGTGTTCTATTCAGTCCCTGAACAGTACCTGGTAGGTTGCCGATTCCGCTCCAAAAAAGTCCCTGCAAAACTCCGCTGCCTTTGAGGGTTCGTACTCTTTGCAGCTGAAGATGTCGAGGTAGGCCGCGTTGGTCTCGTTCGCAAAGTGGCCGGAGACGAGCGATGTCTCGATGAGCTGGGTCATGGAAAACCCTGCGACCCTCTCACATGGGCCGAAGTGGATGATCTGTGGTTCGCCGAACCTGTGCATGTCGATGTGGTCGCACAGTTCGATGATGAACCGGTGGATCTTCTCCGCGTCCCGTATCGATGCCGGGTCGCACCCCTTCAGGTCAACGCTCGTGTACAGTCCCCAACACCCGCGCTGTTTGAACTGCGCAACGATCTCTGCGTCGCTTAACGTTTCTGCCATAACGTTGCTTGCTGCAACGTTGTTTGTCATTGCCTTACTAACCATGATTTCACCTTCGAGACAAACTCTGATCGATTGATCACTGTAGTTTTTGATAGTTCTAATTTTAAACTTATCCATACCACATATGGTAATTAGCCGTTATTTTTCAGTTAGGCGTGAGCAATCCCGATGTATCCAAAAATATGGGGTATATTTTTGCCCGATTTTTAAATCTAGGACTTTGCGCAGGTTATTCGCCTTTTAGTAGTAAAAATATCCTAAAAAATAATACCAAGTATGAACAAATCCCGAAATCGAATTTTTTCCGCGGACTTTGCTCCGGGGGTTTTCGGGCAGATGGGGTCTTAAAAGACAGGTCTTTTTTCGGTACGGTTTCCCGGTATCGATTCGGGGGTGAAAAGTCAATACATTGGAGATGAGAGTTATCCGCCCCTGAATCGGTCAGCATCCCGACCGAAAGCCTGCCGGGCGATGACTACGAAATCCCCCTTCCGGTCTCCGAGATCAGGGTATCTTTGCCGGGCAGCGCGCACCCGTGCCCCCCATCACGCACCCCGGCGAGGGTTTCTGGCATGACCTGCCGCAAGGCATCTTCCTCACCGGAGACCCGGGGGGCTCCGGTGCGTACGCCGGACGTGGGCGTGAAGGGCTTTCTCTGTGGGGTACTGCCTGCCGCAGAACGGACAGATGAACTCGCCCATCTCCACCGGGATATCGCTCCTCCTTTGCGGCTCAACCGTCACGCATCCCTCCCCGCGCCGATCTCCTCGAGCGTTCGCCCGGAGACGACCGAACGGGGCTCCGTCGCGACCGGATCGTTACCGGGGTCGGCGTCGGCATCGTCCATCTTCACGAGCAGCCAGGCCTCGCCCTTCCCGGTCCTGAAACGGGTGAGAGCGTACCCGCCCCGGAGTTTCTCCCCCTCGAGCCGGAATGATACATGGCCCCGCCGGAGGGCCTCGGCGACCCCGACCTTCTCCCCCTTCTTCTCCGTAAGGTTCTGGTAGGTCCCCCGGTCCCAGACGAGAACCGTCCCGGCCCCGTAACTCCCTTCCGGGATGACACCCTCGAAACCGGCGTAATCGAGCGGGTGGTCCTCCGTCGGCACGGCGAGGCGCTTCTCCTTCGGGCTCATTGACGGCCCTTTCGGAACCGCCCAGGACTTCAGCACCCCATCGACCTCCAGGCGGAAGTCGTAGTGGAGCGTGGTCGCTCTGTGCTTCTGGATGACAAAACGCGGGTGGGCGCCTGCCGTCTCCTGTTCCCCTCGCGGCTCCGGCGTCCGGGAAAAGTCCCTTCTGTCGCGATACTCCTCAAGCATCTCGGGGTCGACCATACCAGAACTCCGGCGCGGCCCCGGATAAGGGTTCTCCCATCCGGGGGATCTGCCGGAGTCGTTATGGAGAACTGCCGGCAGTCGCGCCGGGCGAAAAAAATGAGCGGAGTATCGGATTAGCGATTCCGCCCGGATGTGGGCACGATCCGGACGTTCATCTTCTCCGAACCGATGATCAGGATCCCCTCCCCGGGCTGGAAGTTGAGGAGATCCTTCTCGCTCACCTCGAAGAACTTGGCGTTCTCCTGGGCCTGCTTCTTGTTCTCGGAGCGCATGCAGAACTTCACGGCGATGTTTGCCAGGATCTCCTCGTTGAAGTGCGCGATCAGCTGCGACGCGAGGATCAGCGAGACCCCGAACTTCCGCATCTCGGTGGCGTACTTGTTCAGGACGGCCTTGATCGAGGTCTTCGAACCGCTCTTCTGGCTCACCAGGAGTTTCGCCTCGTCGACGATCACGAAGAGCCGGAACTTCGCCCGCTCGTCCTCCGATCCCCGCGGGATCTCGCCCGTCGCCTGGAGGGTATAGTAGATCCGCCGGAGGAAGAGGTCCGCAAAGAGGTAGCGCAGGTTCTCCGGGAGGGCGTTCAAGTTGATATGGGTGATCCCGCCGGAGAGGATCGTCGGGATCGATATCTTCTCCTCCCCCGAGAAGAGCTTGTAGTCGAAGATGTCCTCGAGATAGGCCGGGATCGCCTCGTCCTCGCAGTTCATGATCTCGCCCTCGATGTCGTCGAAGTCGAGCACCCGCGTCCAGGTCTCGGTCTTCCCCGTGATCCCGGACATCCGGTAGCAGTCCTTGATGATGTTCTTGATCTTCCGGCGCTGCTGGATGCCGAGCGTGGGAAAGTTGATCGAGATGGCGTCGACGAAGTCCGAGGTCGCCCGGAGCGGGGTGATCTCGTCGATATCGGGGTCGAGTTCCAGCGGGTTGAAGTAGTACTCCCCGCCCTCGCGGATCTTATACGACCGGATATCCCCACTGCTCGCGGCCATGTCCCCGTGGAAGTCGATCAGGACGACCGGCATCGCCTGTGCCGCGAGTTCTGACGCAACGCACCGGATCGTCTCGGTCTTGCCGGCGCCCGAACCGCCGAGGATGATCATATGACCGTTGTTGAGGCGGCCGGGCGACCAGTTGACCCGCTGCCCGTCCTGCGCATGCCCGAGGAAGATATCCAACTCTCCGGACCGGGGAACTCCTGCCGGGACGGCTGACGGCCCGGTAAAGCGGCGTTCTGGAACTGCGGTGCTTGAGGAGGACGGGGCGGCACGCCGGGGTGCGGGCGGCGGCACGATCGGCTCCTCCACCTCCTCGCCTTCTTCGTCATCTTCCGCCTCCTCCTCTTCGGGGAAGACGGGCTCCTCCCACTCCTCTTCGGCAGGGGGTTCAGGAACCGGGATCTCCTCCCACTCTTCCTCCTCGGCAGGGGGTTCAGGAACCGGGATCTCCTTCGTGACGGGAGAGGGCTCCTCCGCCGGGGCGGAGCGGCCGATGACGATCTTCTCGGCAACCTCGGCCATCAGCGCCCGCCCGAGATCGCGCAGACGCATATCGTAGAGGTTCCGGTCCTTGACGATGAACCGGGCGAGGTCGACCCCGTCCTCCTCGCGGACCCCTTCGAGGACGTAGATCGCGTCGTCGAGTTCCAGGAGCACTCTCGCGAGTTCGCGGCGGTGGGCAGGCAATGCACGGATACGGTCGTAGTCCTCGCCGCAGGCAAGGTAGCGCAGGACGGTGAACGTCGAGTAGAACGACTCGAGGAGCATGTCGTAATGTTCCCTGATCGCCGGATCGATCCGCTCGAGCACC
>JAQVVW010000110.1 GCA_028698765.1 Methanoculleus sp.
CGAAGGCGTCCCGGACGATGCGGATGGCAAGTTCCTTCTTGCCGGTGTTCTTCTCGGTCTGCATCAGTTTGTTGATCAGACGCTCGACGATCAGCATGTTGCTCTTGTTGAACTGCTGGCCGACGAGCTTGCCGCAGGAATGCGGCACGATCATCGTGTGCAGGTTCACGTAACGAGCGAGGCTCGGATCCTGGATCTCCACCTCGCTCATGTCCCAGCGGTTAAAGAGGAGTTGTTGTGCCCCTGCTTCCGCTTCTGCTGCCTCTACCATTACCTACTTACCTCCGCGGCTTCTCTTTGCGGCCCACGACCATCTCGTGCAGGCTGACGTTGTTCACCTTGGTCACGACGAACCGGACGCCGGGGATATCACCCTTCGACCGGCCCAGTCTGCCACCGATGCCCTCGATCTCGACTTCATCGTGCTCATCGATGAAGTTGATGGCACCGTCGCCGACGGCGAACGCGGTTACCTGACGGCCGTTCTTTATCAGCTGTACGCGGACGCACTTTCTGATCGCAGAGTTCGGCTGCTTTGCCTCAACACCCACCTTCTCGAGAACGATTCCGCGACCCTGCGGCGCTCCCTCAAGGGGGTCAGCTTTTACATCGAGCCCGAGCTGGCGGCGCGCGTAGTTGGTGTCATGCCACCGGTTATTATTTGCGTCGCGCTTCAGTTTTCGGGCTGCAAATTTTCCATTTCCCATCGAATACCCTCGAATTAGTTGAATTTGTAGATAGGAGCAACTCCTGGTGTGCTATAAAACAACGCGCGTTACGGATTTATATATTGTGGAACCCATCTGCACGCCGATCTTTCGCCTTAGCTATTAGATCGGGAGCTGATATAATATTATATCCTGGCGGGCAACCTTCATTGATGACAACCCGGATATACAAAGAAGTTTTTTTCGAGGCAACCCATCGCCTGATTCACTATCAGGGGAAATGTTTCCGGCTGCACGGCCACCAGTGGCGGGTAGAGGTCTGGATCGAGGGTACTGCCGATGAGCGCACCGGGATCGTCCTCGACTACAACTGCATCAAGGAGGTCGTCGGGCGGTTCGACCACCAGGTGATCCTGAACCGGGACGACCCCATGGCGGCCTGCATCGAGGAGTTCCACCCGGTCGTCACCACCGAGGGCGACCCGACGAGCGAGCTCCTCGCCGGCCTCGTCGCGGAGATGATCGATGCCGAGGCCGCGCGGCAGGGACACGACGCCCGCGTCGGAAAGATACGGGTCTGGGAGTCGACGACCTGCTACGCAGAGCGCACCTATGATCGTCAGTGAGATATTCCGGAGCCTCCAGGGGGAGGGAAAGAACCAGGGACGGGCCTGCACGTTCATCCGGCTCGCCGGGTGCAATCTCCGGTGCGCCTGGTGCGACACCCCCCATGCCCAGGAGGGCGGGGAAGAGATGAGCGTCGGAGAGGTCCTCGACCGGGTCTGGCTGCTCCGCGGGACGCATATCTGCATCACCGGCGGGGAGCCGCTCCTGCAGCGGGAAGAGGTCTTGAAACTCCTCGAGAAGTTCAGACATCACGGGTATACCATCGAGATCGAGACGAACGGCACCTGCGACTTCCGCGCGATGCAGCCGTACGCTACCATCTGCATGGATGTCAAGTGCCCATCGTCGGGCGAGAGGAGCGATCTTACGCTCCTCTCCTACATCACCCCGCGCGACTGCGTCAAGTTCGTGGTGGCGGACGAGGACGACCTCCTCTACGCCCGGGCGGTGATGAGCCGGTGCGAGATCCGGGGCGATGTCTTCATCTCGCCGGTGGAAGGGGCCGACTACCGCGCCATCGCGGACTACATCGTCGAGGAGAACCTCCCGGCGAGGTTCCAGGTGCAGATCCACAAGATCCTGGGGATAAAATGAAGAGAGCGGTCTGCCTCCTCTCGGGCGGGATGGACTCCACCACGCTCGCCTACGTCGCAAAGGATATGGGCTACGAGATCGTCGCGCTCCACTTCACCTACGGGCAGCGGACTGAGGCAAAGGAACGCCAGTGCGCCCGGACTATCGCCCGGAGACTCGACGCGCTCGATTTCGTCGAGATCGGCCTCGAACACTTCAAAAAGATCGGAGCATCGAGCCTGACGGACGAGAGCATCCCCGTCGAGGAGTACGGCGGCGAGGAGGAGGGCGTCCCGGGCACCTACGTGCCCTTCAGGAACGCAAACCTCCTCGCCATCGCGACCAGCCTCGCGGAGGCCCGCCGGGCGGAGGCAGTCTTCATCGGCGTCCAGACCGGAGACTACCCGGGGTATCCCGACTGCCGGCCGGAGTTCATCGAGGCATTCCAGCGGGTGGTCGACCTCGGCACGGCGGCGGATCCGCGGATCATCCTGATGACGCCGTTCGTCCGGATGTCGAAGGTGGATATCGTCAGGACGGGGCTCGCGCTCGGCGTCCCCTACGAACTGACCTGGTCCTGCTACCAGAACAATGACCGGGCCTGCGGCGTCTGCTCTTCCTGCCACTACCGGCGAGAGGCGTTCCGCGAACTCGGGATGGAAGACCCGATAGACTACGAGGTGTGACGATGGAGATCTACCGCGGCAAGAGGCTCAGCATCGAGACGAGAGAGTTCACCCTCCCGAACGGCACGAAGAAGGAGCGGGTGATCGTCCGTCCCGGCGGCGCGGTCGCGATCCTCCCGGTCGAGGGGGGCGACTGCTACCTCCTCCGGCAGTATCGGTTCGCCGTCGACGACTACATCTATGAGGCGCCGGCAGGCACCATCGACGAGGGAGAGGAGCCGCACGAAACCGCATACCGGGAACTGATCGAGGAGACCGGGATGAAGGCCGAGACCTTCGTCCCGAAAGGCTGGATCTACCCCTCTCCCGGCTACACCGACGAACGGATCTGGCTCTACCTCGCAGAGGGACTCTCGCCGTGCTCCGACTACCAGATGGACGACGACGAGGTGATCGAGGTCGTCCGCGCCCCCATCGGGGACGTAAAGGCGATGATCGAGGACGGGAGGATCGTCGATGCAAAGACGATCTGCCTGGTCTGCCGGTGCCTCGGGTGAGGGGGCGGGAGGGATCGGCGAATGTGCGCAGATTTATGCCGTCCCCGGAGAAACACATAGTAGCTTCGATATATGAACAACTTTTGGCAAGCCTGGTGAACCTCCATGGAAGAGACGCAAGAGATGGATACCGCGCGAAAGCGCTACGAATTTAAAAAGATGCTCGAGAGGCTTGCGGAGAAGGAGGGGAGCGGCACCGAGCTGATCACACTCTATATACCTCCGGACAAGCAGATATACGACGTGACCGCCCAGCTCCGCGACGAGTTCGGGCAGTGTGCGAACATCAAGAGCAAACAGACCCGTACCAACGTCCAGAGTGCCATATCCTCCATCCTCTCCCGCCTGAAATACTATAAGCGCCCGCCGGAGCACGGCATGGCGGTCTTCTGCGGCACGATCAATATCGGCGGCGACCGCACCGACCTCGACTGCGAGATCATCGAGCCGCCCGAGCCGCTCAACACCTACATGTACCGGTGCAGTTCTTCGTTCGAACTCGAACCGCTGCAGCAGATGCTCGGGGAGAAGGAGGTCTACGGCCTGATCGTCCTCGACCGGCGGGAGGCCTACATCGGCTTCCTGCGGGGCAACCGGATCGAGCCGGTCCACGGTGTCACCTCGACGGTTCCCGGCAAGCAGCGGAAAGGAGGTCAGTCGAGCGTCCGGTTCCAGCGGTTGCGGCTGATCGCCATCAACGAGTTCTACAAGAAGATCGGCGACCGGGCGAGCGATATCTTCCTTGCCGAGAAGGACTTCTTCGAGCGGTTCAAGGGCGTGCTGATCGGCGGCCCGACCCCGACCAAGGAGGAGTTCGAGGCGGGCGAGTTCCTCCACCACGAGTTGCAGAAACGGATCATCGGGCTCTTCGACGTCTCCTACACGAATGAGTCGGGGCTGGCCGAACTCGTCGAGAACGCGTCGGATGCCTTGAAAGGCCTCGACATCATCAAGGAGAAGAACCTGATGAACCGGTTCCTCCAGGAACTGGTGAAGGACGATGGAGCGTCCTCCTACGGCGAGGAGAGCGTCAGGAAGAACCTGGAGCTCGGCGCCGTCGACACCCTCCTCCTCTCCGACAAACTCCGGCGAGCCCGGCTGAAACTTGCCTGCCCGAACGATGACTACACCGAGGAGCAGACGGTCAGCCTCGAGCCGGGCAAACACATCAAAGACCTCGACTTCGGCACCTGCCCGAAAGACGGTGCATCGCTCTACGTGGCCGAGGAGACCGATATCATCGACGAACTGACCACGCTCGCCGACCAGAGCAGCACAACGGTCCGGATCATATCGAACGACTTCGAAGAGGGTTCGATGCTCTACAACGCATTCGGCGGGATCGCTGCAATCCTGCGCTACAGGACGGGATACTGATGATGTACCAGGAGAAGTATCGCCAGATCGAGCGCATGCTCCGCGCATGCACCGACGAGGAGGATGTCCTCCTCACGACGGGGGGGGATCACGCCGATCTCGCCTCCACGATAGCGTTCAAACGTGCGAAGATTGAGAAACGGGCACCCGCCATGATTGCCGCCGATATCGCCGGCAAGCTCTCGGAAGATCCCGAACTCGGGGATATCCAGGTCGAGGCGACGGGCCCTTACGTCAACTTCAGGTTCGGCCCGTCACTCCTCGGAGAAGCGGTCAGGGAGGCGATCGAACCGGGCTACGGGGCCTTTCCGCGCGGTTCCGGCAGGGTGGTGCTCGAACACACGAGCGCGAACCCGAACGGGCCGCTCCATGTTGGCCACATAAGAAACACCGTCATCGGCGACACCCTCGCCCGGGCGTTTCGGAAGGCCGGGCACCCGCTCGAGGTGCAGTATTATCTCAATGACATGGGCCGCCAGATCGCCATCGTCTCCTGGGGATTCGAACACCTCGGTATCGACCGGAAGGAGGGCGAGAAGGAGGATCACTACGTCGCCAGGGTCTACGTCGCGGCGAACCGGGCGATCGAGAAGGATCCCGCCATCACCGGGGAGATCGACTGCCTCATGCAGAATGTGGAGCGCGGCGACGCGGAGACCGTCCGGAAGTTCCGGGCGGCCGTCTCGCTCTGCGCGGAGGGGATCAAAGCGACCCTCGCCGCCCTGAACGCCCACCACGACCGGTTCGTCTGGGAGAGCGATTTCGTGCGGATCGGCGACGTCGACCGGATATTCGAGCGGGTCCGGCGGCTGCCGCAGGCCCACGAGGACGAGACGCTCTGGGTCGACCTCACCGAGCAGGGGTTCGAGAAGAAGTACATCCTCCGGAGGAGCGACGGCACCTCGGTCTACAGCACCCGCGACCTCGCCTACCACACCTGGAAAGGGCGCAACTACGACCGGCTGATCGACGTCCTCGGGGCGGACCATAAACTGATCGGCGCCCAGCTCCGGGCCACCCTCGAACTCCTCGGCGAGAAGCCGCCCGAGATCGTCTTCTTCGAGTTCGTCTCCCTCCCCGAAGGCTCGATGAGCACCCGGGCGGGCAAGTTCGTCTCGGCGGACGCGTTGATCGAGGAGGTTACCGCGAAGGCGCTCGAAGAAGTGACCACCCGGAGGCCGGAACTCCCCCTTGAGGAACGGTGCTCGATCGCGAAGTCGGTCGCCATCGCCGCCATCCGCTACGACATCGTGAAGGTCTCCCCGGAGAAGAGCACGGTCTTTAACTGGAAGGAGGCGCTGGACTTCGAGCGGCAGAGCGGCCCCTACATCCAGTACGCCCACGCCCGGGCCTGCAGCATCCTCGATAAGGCCGGCGAGTTCGAGCGGGCCTACACGCTTGAGACCGA
>JAQVVW010000111.1 GCA_028698765.1 Methanoculleus sp.
GGCGCCGGAGGATGTCGGCGTCGGCGGTCGTCGCGTCTCTCCGGGAGAGCCGCATCTTGACCGGTTCGCCCGCCGGGCGAGGAGGGCGGGGTTCACGGCGTTCAGGGTGACGTAGATCCCGGCGACCGTCGGGTCGGCGTCGAGTGCCTCGACCGCCCGGGCGAGCAGAGTATGATCGTCGAAGTAGCCCGAGTGCGTCGCGCCGTCGGCGAGCGCCCGGACCTCGACGATCCCGTCGGCGAGGAGCCGCACCGCGCCTCCGACATCGTCTCTCACCCCGTCACCCCCGGCACCAGGGGGAAGAGCGGGGCGCTCACCGCCTCCCCGCGGGCGACCCGCTGGAAGCTGACGAGCGGGATGATGTAAGAGCCGGCGCGGGTATGGAGCATCACCGCCTTCCCCGAAGCGTTCATCGCCGCGTGCCCCTCGATGACGACCCGATCCGCGGCAGCCTGCGTGATCGGGACGAACCGGCCGTAGAAGAGGAGGTTTCTCACATCAGCTCTCTCGATCCGGTAGTGCTCCGTCTCGACAGAGACCCGGAGCACCCCATCGGGACCGGGGCTGAGGGTTCCCGGCTCCAGGGTCATGGCCGCCCCCGCTCGACGCTGACGGTATACTGGTGGTTCCGGGTCCGGCGGACGTTGATCTCCCGCACCGCCCGGCCGTGGTGCCGGATTACGTCTGCGATCGCTCGCGGGACGAGGAAGAGCGGCACCGGGGAGACGTTTATCTCCTCCGGTGGAGATGTACCAGTGGCGGCCTGGCCGACGGTGCGGTCACACTTCAGGTCCGGGCTGCCGCCGCTGGTTCTCGGTTCGGTTCCTCCCCCACCGGGGGTTGTTCCTGGTTGCTGTTGCATTTTTTGCTATCTCCTTCGCACCGGCGTTCTCTCCGGCGCATACGGGCTTCTCTCGCCCGGATGGTTAAAAGAGTGAGCCAACCATCCCGGAAGAAAGAAACGAACTTGGCATAAAGCTTACTGTATTGGGAAAAATTAAAAATGAAGAATCGGTGCCTGATTTCCGATCAGATAGAAAATTAAGGTTTACGAAATCTCATGCTCAGTCCGGGTTTTTGCGGGTTTTGTCCGGGCATTGCAGGCAGCAACCACGTCCCCGGCATCATACCGGAGCTGGACTTCCCGCCCCCGGCCGGCTCCAGGCACCAGGTCGGCGATCCCGGCCTTCGCGAGGGCATTGAGGTGCTCGTGGTAGGTCGTCTTCCCGACCGGGAGATACTCTTGAGTCGCCTCGAAGACCGCACCCGACGTCATATCTCTCCCTTCCCGCGACCGCTCTGCGATCCGGGAGAGCAGCGCCCGCTCACCCGCCGAGAGTTCCGCGGCCCGGTTCCGAAGCGACGGCGCGGTGATCGCCCGGGCTGCGGCCGTCACGTCCTCAGGGCCGACCCTCCGGCGTCCGTCCTTCTCCGCCCGCTGGACGGCTGCCCGGAGGAGGTCGATCCCGACCCGGACATCCTGCTCGCCGGCGGCGATGGTGGCGATGCGGTCGAGGAGGATCTTCGAGATCACCCGCGGGTAGAGGCCCTGCCGGGCACGGTTGGTGAGGATCTCCCAAATCTCGGTCTTCGTGTAGGGCCAGAAGGTGACCTCGGTCGGGTGGAAGACCGACCAGACGCTTGGATCGGCCTCCGCGTAGAGGTTCAGGGCAAGATCGCTCGTGATCGCGAAGACCCCGGCTTTCCGGACGTCCCACTTCTCGTAGAGCCGGAGGAGCTGGTAGAGGAGGAGGTTGTAGGTCCCGGCCGGGATGAGCTCGTCCGCATCGTCGAGGCAGACGACGAGTGCCGCATCCTCGTCATGGAGTCGGGTGGCGATTCCCTCTTTGATGTCGTCGAGGTACCGGCCGGCCGACGGCGCCGGGCTGCCGCAGACCTGCGCGAAGATGCTCCGGTAGACGGCGAGCGCCGTGTGGTCGTGCCGGCAGTTGACGTAGGCCGGGACGATCCTCTTCGTCTCCTCCGTGACTGCGGCAAAGAGGTGGCGGACGGTGGTGGTCTTTCCAGTCCCCGGGGGGCCGCGGAGGACGGCGCTCCCCGCGCTCGCGCCCCGGAGGGCCGGCCGGAAGAGGAAGGCGAGTTCCCTGACCTGGGCGTCGCGGTGGTGGAGGTGTTCGGGGAGATACGTGAGCTCAAAGACCTCGGGGTCGCGGAAGAGCGTCTCGTCGGAGCGGAGGAGGGAGGAGTGCGTCATACGATGATCTGGAGAAGAGGGGTAGTTATGGGTGAGCCGGGCGCAGGGTGAAAGTGAAAGGAGATGAAGACCGCAAATATGGGTTCCCGGCCGAAAGTTACGTCGCCTGCAGGATCTCGATGATCCGGTCGACGACCGAGATGGCGGCCGGGTCATTGAGATGGCCGGCCCGGTAGAGAATCAGGTTGGTACTGGCGGAGAAGATCTGGTTTGGCCGGACGTTGCTCGGTGTTCGGAGTGTTCCCTCAGCAGAGTCTATATCGGTGATACCGACAGCATAATGGTCCCGGACCTGCTGGCTCGTGATCTGGCAGAGGATAACATCATCCCCGCCGGGCGCTGCAACGACGAGAGCCGGCCGCCGCTTCACCGTCGACAGGTCTGAGAAGAGAAAACGACAACATCGCCCTTTACAAATCGCTCCACGCCTCTTCCTCCTCGGGCCGGAGCCAGTCTTTCCGGAGCACAGGCTCACTCGCGAGGGCGGTTTCAGGTGCGGCCTTCCGGCGTCGGGCTTTGAGGGAGCGGATGAAATCGAGCACCTCACCATACATCCGGGGCGGGAGGTCGTCGAGCTCGTTGATGATCTCCTCTTTTACCTGGCTCATGGCAATTTCACCTCTGCGATATATGATTCTCTGGTGTTTCAGTCTACATATCTCTGTCTGAAGTTACTCGCGATGCTCCATGAGGTCTCCGACGTGTCCTATGCAGCCGTTCTCGTCGAACAACCGGTTGCGCAAACACTGTCTGCGCAATTCACTCTCCCAAAAGTTGTCAATGTCCATCTCCACAGGGTTGAAGGAGCGGGGCTTGAGTATCGAAGGTGCGAATTTGAAGGATGAAAGGGGTTTTCCCCCTCTCACTCCAGCGTTCCAACGGTGTCGGCCCAGGTCTCGACCTTGGTTCGGATCGCTTCGTCCTGGTAGGACGAGAGCCGGACGGTCTTCCGGGTGAAGGTGACGTAGTAGTCGTCACCGGACGGGTCGTGGCACTTGAGCTGCGCGTAGTAGGTCTCCGCGGGGCTGTTCCGGACGGCCTCGCCGCCCATCGCGGCCGCGAGGGCCGCGTTGTTCATGACCTCGCTCGCGTTCGCGTTGAACGCGGCGATCGTCGGGGACTGGACTGAGATGGTCCCGACGCGCTTTCCGTCGTCGTCGAGGAAGTTCACCTTCGCGGTGTAGTGCTCGCGGTTCTTGACGACCGCAGCCACCGTCTGCCCGCCGGAGGTGGTATATCCGACGCACTCGAACGGGTTGTCGTCGATGACGGACTGGACGAGGGTGTTAAACATCGTTACGTTGGCGATCGGGACGGCGAGGTCCCGGACCGCCGTTCTGTTCACGGTAGTCGGCACAAAGTCTGCCATGGGTTGGTCTCCATGCCTGCCAGGATTCCCGGGAATGTGACAGACATATAGAGGGTATACCCGGAAGGGGATTAGCCTGACTTTATCAAAACGCCCAAATTGGGCTCTGATTCTTGAATATATCTCTTACGGTCAGGGCTTTTGGGCCTGGCGACCTATCATCCCCGAGGAGGATTACCAGGATGACCGATGAAAAGACCACCCGGGAGCTCGTCTATGAGACGAACCGGGACGTAAAATGGATCTGCCGTGCGCTCCAGCGGATGGAGGCGCAGGACGAGGAGTTTGAGAGCCGGATCCGGGCGCTGGAAGGCTGGCGGGCGGAGAAGGCCGGGGAGGAGCGGAGGGTCTCGACGCTCGGCGCCGGGGCGGGCGGGATCGTCGGCGGGGTGGTGGCGGTGATCGTGAGGGTGATTGGGGGCGGATGAACCTCCTCCTGGGGATTTTGGAACGATCACCGGAGCGTTATGTGCTCAGAACAGTGCGAGATATTCTACAAAAGGAATGGGCCTGGCCGGATTCGGACCGGCGATCTTCTCCGTGTAAGGGAGACGTCATAACCAGCTAGACCACAAGCCCTGTGGATGCCTTATAGTGTTTTGCACCGCGACGGATAAACGTGTTGCCTGCTCCGGATTCCGGGGCAGTCGTCTGTGCCACCTCTTCTCCGTCGCGGCGGCTCGCCCGGTAGAACCGGAGCACGAACACCGTCGGATGCAGAGCACCATCGAGCGCCGTATAACGGGGTATGCGACATTCCAAGGTCGTCTGGGCCGAGCGGCAGAGTCGCTCCTCTCAAGAGAAACGTATCAACAGGGCCTAAAAAAAAGAGTTCAGATGAACCCGAAGGACTTCAGCGTCACTTCGGGGTTGACGGCGCCCACGTGGTAGACCTTGCCCTCGGAGAGCTCGTTGATGACGACCTCCGCCGGGGAGAAGAGCGAGGTGTCGATCTGGTAGAAGTCGAAGTTGGCTTCCTTGAAGATGTCGTAGAACGGCTTCCCGTATCCCTTGGACGTGTTGCTCGGGATCTTGTCAAGGTAGTCCTTGATCTCCGGGGCGTTCATCGTCAGCATGATGCTGCCGTGGTAGATCGTCGCGTCGTTGGTGCAGCCCATCGCCCTCGTGCCGTCCTTCTTGACGGGCGCGATCGGGGCGTGGCCGATACCCGCGGTGATCTTCTTCGTGTCGAAGCCGAGCTCGTTCAGCTTGTAGACCGCGGTCTCCACGCAGCGGCCGGCGACCTGGACCGAGCCGACGATCGACGCCGTCGGGGCGACGACCGCGCAGGTGTTCGCCACGTCCACGTTGCACTCTTCGGCGATCTTCTCCATCACCGCGGCGTTCGGGAGGTGGTCGCTCTCGAGGCAGATGACCGCGTAATCGAACTCGTCCTCATACTCGATCACCTCGTAGGTGTGCTTGGGCTTCAGGGAGAGCGCCCGCGCGGGGCCGCTCCCCATCGCGAAGTACTTGTTGACGTTGATCGTCCAGCCCGCCTTCTGGGCGCCGAGGCACGCAATCGACGGGAAGTCGGTGCTGACCTCGATGAACGGCATGGGGAACTCCTTGATCCGGCCCATCGAAATGTCGACCTCGCCGAGCCCGCCCATGCAGATCTCGGTGAACCGCCTTCCCGTCAGGTACCCGCCCGGAGTGCTGACGCCGCAGTCAACGATGCGTGCGCCGTTGTCGAGCTCGTGCGGGACGGCATTGAACTCCTCGGCGTATTCGAAGAGTTCCTCAAAAATATCCAGTGCCAGTTCGTTCACGCTGAGCATGTGGAAAACCTCATCAGAGTACAAACGGTGGGGGAACTGATAAGGATTATGAAATCGTCTGCTCCTGCCCCAGGTGCTCCAGCACGCGCCCGGGATCGTACCGGAGGCTGATCAACCGCGTCCGCCCCCTTCCCTGGCGGTAGTGGAGGTTCAAGAGCCGCATCGAATCGAACTTCTGGATGATCTCGTAGAACTTGGTGTAACTGACCCCGCCCCCCTCTTCTTTTATGAAGCGGTAGACGTCGCCGGCGTTCATCTCCTTATCGTCGCGGGCCGACATATCCGCGATCCTGGCCAGCACCTCCCGCTCCTCGGCCTTGAGCGCCCGTAGCGAGAACGCGAGATGGAGGTACCGGGAGACCTCGTATGCCTTGCAGACGTCTTCCCGCTCGACCGACCGACGCGCCTCCCTCTCGGCGTTCAGGGCCGCACGCTTCAGGAGGTCGATACCGACGCGGAGGTC
>JAQVVW010000112.1 GCA_028698765.1 Methanoculleus sp.
CCAATCGTGGATTCGGACGGAAAAACCCGGATCAGGGAGATTAAAGACCTCTTTGAAGATACGGCCGCAGAAGACAGGGAGATCGATCCATACGGCACGGAGTTTGCCCCTCTCGATGCAAAGGCCACGAGTGTCGATATCGTGGGTATGACGGCAACGCTGCGCCCCTTCCGCGGAGTCATGCGAAAGAAGCACACGGGAGAGATGCTCCGCATCACCCTCGAATCCGGCCGGCGGATCACCGTCACGCCGGATCACCCGGTCTTCACCCTTGCTGAAGGAAGATTCACGAAGACAGCGGCACGAAAACTCAGTGCTGGAGACTACCTCCCGGTGATCAGAACCGCCGAATTCGGGAGCAACCCGGCAAGAGAACTCAACGTAGCGGAAACGCTCCGCACCGCCGGATGCGCCGATGAGATCGTGCTCCGGGACGGCGAGGTGAACATCCGGAACGCAAAGAACCGTGGCCTGCCCCAGATGCTTCCGGTAACAAAGGAGTTCATCAGGTTCCTCGGCTACTACCTCGCGGAGGGATGCAGCGATACCAGCGGACGGCGGTATACGGTAAGGCTCTCGTTCGGAAAGCACGAAGGCGATCTCATCCGGGATGCCGTAGCATGCATCAAAGGCTTCCTTGACTATGAGCCGCTGATCTCCGACGAGGCCACAGCCGTCAACGTCACCGTCAACAGCAAACTCCTCTATCTCCTCCTTGACGCAATCGGTTGCGGGAAGTGCGCTGTCGAGAAGAACGTACCCGATCTGCTCTTCGACGTCGACAGGGAACTGGTGGGAACCTACCTCGATGCCGCATTCCGCGGTGACGGGAACATTACCATCCAGGAAGGGCAACAGGGCGGCTACGTCCACCACGCAAGAGGCATCCGTATAAAACTGGTCTCAAGGAACGCAGTCCAGAAACTGGTCTGGCTCGCGCAGCGTATCGGTGTCCAGGCGAACTATCTCGAACAGGAGACGACGGTCACGCACCCCCAGACCGGCGAGCCGTACCCCCTCACCGCTTACACCTGCACGATCACGGCCCAGGACCAGATCCACCGGTTCGCCCAGGAGACCGGCTACGGCATAGCGGCGGCCGCCGGATCGTCGCGACAGACCGGAGGGATCTTCACCCGCCTCCCGATCGAAGCAAGCGGGCTTCAGTACACCGGACTCGTCTATGCAAGTCAGTATGCCTCGTCGGGCCATCACAACGCACAGGTCTCCCTTATACGGCCCGAAGCACGGATAGGGAACGTCGAACGGCTCATCAACGGTGACCTCCACCCGGTTCGCATACGGTCTATCGAGAGACTGCCCTACTACGGCTACGTCTACGACCTCGTCGACGTCGCCGACACCCACACCTTCACGAACGCGCTCGGAATCGTGACCGGAAACTGTTGCGCGTACCAGTTCTCCTCGGTCGCCGACGAGGACGACCAGTTCGAGGACAAACTCTACTTCCGCGAGGGGAAGCACTTCTCGATGGGGTCCTGGCAGGTGATGTCCATCAACTGCCCGCGGGCGGCGTACAAGGCGGAGGGCGACCAGGAACGGCTCTTTTCCGAACTGAAATCGCTCATGGACATCGCCGTCGACCTCTACCGCATCAAGCGCCGCTGGATGTCCCTGATCCGGACGAACGGCAGGATGCCGTTTGCGATGCAGCGCCCGAAGGACCCGAACACCGGCGAACGCGGCGCGGTCGCCGTGGATCTCGAAGGGCTCGTCTACACCATCGGCGTCGTCGGGGTCAACGAGATGGTGCAGCACTTCACCGGCCACCAGCTCCACGAGTCGAAGGAGGCGTTCCGCCTCGCCGTCCGGGCGATGACCGAACTCGAGATGTACTCCCGCGAACTCTCGAAGAAGCACAACATGACGATCGCCCTCGCCCGCACCCCGGCGGAGACGACCGGTCAGCGGTTCGCGGTCGCCGACCTCCTCGACGAGCGGTTCCGGGACCACGCGATCAAGGTCATCAAGGGCGACGCTGATAAGGCGCTCGATATGCTCGGCACGACGCTCGATCTCCCCATCTACTACACGAACGGCACCCACGTCACCCCGGCGGCCCCCGTCCCGCTCACAAAGAGGATCGAGATCGAGCACGTCTTCTTCCCGGTCGTGGACGGCGGCAACATCTTCCATATCTGGCTCGGGGAAGCGCGCCCCGATCCCCGGGGGCTGATGGAGATGGCGATGAACCTCTGCCGGACGACCCAGATCGGCTACTTCGCCTTCACCCGCGACCTGACGGTCTCCCTCAAGGAGTACCGGGAACTGAAACCGGCGCGCCAGGACCGGGCAACCGGTGCCGGCACCTCCCCGGCGGCGGACCGGGCAGGTGCCTGACCGGGATCATACCTTTTTTGGCTTTGCCGCGAGATTCTGTTAAGAGCTGCCCGGCACGATGCTGCGGTGGCGCGTGAGGATTCTTATGATCGATCTGACGACCCCGCTCCTTGCGATCGATGTCGGCCGGGGCACCCAGGACATCCTGGTCTACGAGCCCGGCCGATCGATCGAGAACAGCATCAAACTGGTCCTCCCCTCCCCGACCGTGGTGGTGGCGGAGAAGATCCGGCAGGCCACCCGCGCCGGGCTCCCGGTCTTCCTGGACGGATACCTGATGGGCGGCGGCGCGAACACCGGCGCGATACGCGAACACCTCTCCCGCGACCTTCCCGTCTACGCCACAGAGGAGGCCGCTCTGACCCTCCACGACGACCCGGAACGGGTGCGGGCGCTTGGAGTCGAGATCCGCCCCACCCCTCCGGGGGACGCGGAAACCGTTCGCACCACCGACTACATGGAGCCGGAACTCAGGCAGGCGCTCTCCCTCTTCGGGGTGGACTACCCGGAGAACGTTGCCGTAGCGGTCCAGGATCACGGCTACTCGCCGCACCGGAGCAACCGCATCCACCGGTTCGAACTGATGCGGGAGCGGCTGGACGCCGGGGGCTGGGATATCCTCTCGCTCGTTACCGACCCGCCGCTCGCCGACATGACCCGGATGCAGGCCGTCCGGTACCAGGCGCCGGGCGCGCTCGTCACCGACACCGGCCCCGTCGCCCTCATCGGGGCGCTCTGCGACCCGCGGGTGCGGCAGATGGCGAAGGAGGGGGTGACCCTCGTCAACGCGGGAAACGGCCACACCCTCTGCTTCACCCTGAAAGGGCGGGAGATCCACGGGCTCTTCGAGCACCACACCGGCGCGCTCGACCCCGAAAAACTCCAGCGCTACATCCGGCGGCTCGCCGACGGCACCCTGACCTCGGAGGAGGTCTTCGACGACGGGGGTCATGGGGCTGCGATCAGCAAACCCCTCGCCACGGGTGCCGTCGTCGTCACGGGCCCGAACCGGCTCCGGCTGCTGCCGGAGGCCTACCAGGCGGCGCCCTTCGGGGATATGATGCTCGCAGGATGCTTCGGGCTCGCGTATCTCTGGAAGGTGTTCAGAGAAACGAAGCTCTGAAAGAGCGGAGGTCGAGAAAACGCGAAGCGTTTTCGAGTAGCGACTTCCCCAAAGGGGGAGGAACTCAAGCACCCCGGGTCTTCAAGTGCGATGGACGGGCCGAATGACCGGAATTTAATCCGGAGTTCCGACAGGAATCGGGGGAAAAGAAGTATCCATCCCCCCACACTCACGAAGCACGTTCCTGGCCCATCCCGAACAGGCCCTCGAAGAACCCCACGATCAGGTCGAGTATCGACGGCGAGGACGCGGACTGCTCCTCCGCCCCGGCGCCCCCTTCCGCGGCATAGAGGGCCGCTACATCTTCTTTCCCAAGACCGCGCAGGGCCTTGAGGTTCCCTACCGCCGCGGCGGCGATCGTCTCGTGATCGACGCCCCGCGCCCACGCCCCGGTCATCGTCTCCGACGGGCGGAGCGTCGAGTTCTCGACGCCCAGAAGCGCGTAGAGGCCGGGGAGCGACGACGCCTCCGCCGTCTCCGCACCCCCGTCGGGCCGGATGGCGATCACCGGGTCGGAGACGCCCGCCGAAGGCACCTCCTGGCCGCCGGCAAGCGCGTAGGCATGGAAGGCGAAGAGATCCGGGTTCGATGTCAGGTTGGTGACCAGCCGCTCCTCGGCGAGGGTGAGGTTTGCAAGCGTCAGCCTCCCGGTGCGGGTAGCGACCGAGAACTCCCAGACACCGCGTTCTCCGTCCCCGAGGGACTGGACCTCGCGGGTCCGGGTGATCTCGTAGACCCCCGTCTCGTCCGGCGGCGGCACCAGGACGACGTAGGCCGGGTTATCCTCCGCGATCGTCACGTTCCTCGCCTCCACCGTCACGGTGACGGTGAACGTCTCCCCCTCGAAGACCGCGCGCGGGTGCCGCCCGCCGAGACGCATCGCCGGGTCGAGGAGCCAGTCAAGGTTCGCTATCTCCACCCCGCTCCGGGTGAGGGCGACGTCTTCGGGTACCCGGTCGAGGATCACCCCGATACCCCGGACGAAGAGGCCGTCGCGCGGCACGGCGGCCACGGACGGTACCCCGGTCTCGTTCTCCCCGGCGGGGGTATACGACGAGGAGGGGTTGACGAGGTGGTGGCCGCTCTGGACAAGCGGACGATCGTGGGAGTAGTGCGCTTTCGCCATCGTCGCGCCCGGCCGCGGCGGAGCATACCGTTCAAGGGTCGGTTCCGGGTTTTCATCCTCCTCCGGCTCCTCGTCGTCGGAGTCGTCGTCGACAATATCGAACTCTGTCCCGGCATCTTCAGTGGTGTTTGTTGCATTCTGGAGCGGCGTTTCCGTCTCCGTATCGGCGGTCTCGTTACCGGTTGCAACCGTCTCCCCGGTGAAATTCGACAGGGCCGTTGTAGTCGGGGACGGCGTGGAGGCTACCGGAGTCGTCTCAGTCGGCTCCAGGGTCTCCGTTACCTCTTCGGACGGCGGTGTAGTCTCCCCGGTAGCAAGGGAACCGGGCTCCCGCTCCTCGACGGATTTATCCTCCGCCTCATCAGGCGCCGGACTCCCCGCAGGCGTGACCGGCACTTTGTTGGCGGCGGGCTTCTCGCCCGGTACCTCGACGGTGCCGTTTTCGTCTGAGCCGGCAAAAGCGAACGTAAGAAGGCCGGTCATGCAGATACAGAGCACCAGAGCCGCGATAATCAGATAAAATCCTTTCAACGACACCACCCCGGGCATATGGGAACTCCACGCACCCCGTTCACCGGCTCTGCCGCAGGCGGCACGGGACTCACTACCCGGCCGGGAACTCCGTTCATGGGAGTCTCATGGAGCGCACACCGCTATAAATAATTTCCGGACAGGAGCACGCTAAAAACCCTCCCGCAAATCGCCCCCGGGAGAACCGGTTCCCTGTCGCCACGGGATATTACTGGATTACTGTAAAAAAAGTGTTCAGGCAGAATCGTTCTGCATCAGCTGGACATCGGCAATGTCGTGCTGCCGCTGTGCGAGAACTTTCGCCTTGAAGATATTCTTCCCCGCTTTGCCGATGGCAAGGCCCCGGTCTTCGTCCCGGACCTCGATGATGGCGACCTGCTGATCCTCCTCGTCCGTATCGAAGTCGATACCGGTGACCTGGGCAGGCAGGAAGCAGTTCCGGAGGAACTGGCCCGGGTCGGCGGAGTATTCCACGACCTCGATGCGCTTCCCCATCACGTCTGAAGCCTTCTTGATACTCGACCCGCTCTTGCCGATGGCAAGTCCCATGTCGCCGGGATTGATCACGAAGATGATCCGCTCGTTGCGGTTATCAACGATGCAATCGCGGCTGCCTGCGCCGGTAAGACTCTCGAACTGGGAGATGAGGCGCATGCACTCCTCAGTCAGCGTGACCT
>JAQVVW010000113.1 GCA_028698765.1 Methanoculleus sp.
CCTCAAAGTCCAGAGCACGACGGGTATGCAGGTGATCGCCATCCGACGCGGGAGAGGCTGGATCTACGACCCCGACAGGACCACCCGGGTGGAGAGCGACGATATCCTGATTGCGCGGGGTCCGGAGGCCGGAGAGGAGATCCTCTCCGAGATGGCGGGGTCGATGGAGCGTCCCCGGGGCGAACCTTCGTCCGCGGGCGATGTCGACGATCTCGACCGGGCAGTCCAGTTGATAATCGAGATGAAGAACCTCTCGGAACTCTCCGTCGGGCTGGCATACACGTCTCTCCTCTTCAACAACAAGGAGGTGGCGCACGAGGTGGTCGCCCTCGACTCGACGCTCGATGATATGCGCTACGACCTGGATCTCTGGGTCCTTGAAGCGGCTCGAAAGATCGAGGACGTGCGCTACCTTCGCGGCCTGCTGTATATGACTTCGTTCGCGCAGGCGATCAGCGATTCGGCTCACTCGATCGTCGACGTCCTACTGCGCGATATCGAGATCCCGCCGATATTCAAGAAGATCGTCCGGGAATCGGATGAGATCATCACCCGGATGACCGTGATGCCGTCGTCGCCGCTTGCGGGGAAGACGCTCAGGGAGATGTCGCTTGCGACGGTTACCGGGATGGTCGTGCTCGCCATCAAGCACGGCGACCGGTGGGTCTACCGCCCGGGAAAGAGCGTCCGGCTGCAGAGCGGCGATACCATCATCGCGAAGGGCAGGCGGGACGGTGAGTGCCGGCTTTACGAGCTTGCCGGGCACACCGCCGAGGTGTCCGAAGAATAATTGGGAGAATTACTATGGGAGATACTGAAGATACAATTGTTTACCGCCTCGGTGCGAACTGCAGTCTCGATGAGGTGGAGGAAGGGAAGACCTACCTCGGGCGGGTGCAGGGGTTTGCCCCGTTCGGCGTTTTTGTCCAGTTAAATGACCGGGTCAAAGGGCTCGTTCATAAGAGCAACGTGAAGGTGCAGCATACCGAGCACGACCCGATCATCGTCCACGTCCTCCAGATCCGGAGCAACGGCAACATCGACCTCGAAGAGGTCACGCCGACCGTCTACCAGACACAGAACGTGACCAAAACGACGACGACCGTGCTTATTGCCGATATCGGGAAGAAGATCGGCAGGACGGTACTGATCGAGGGCGAGATCGCCCAGATCAAGCAGACGTCCGGTCCGACGATCTTCACGGTCGTGGACGAGTCGGGCACCGCGAACGCCGCTGCGTTCGTCGAGGCGGGCGTCCGCGCGTACCCCGAGGTAGAACTCGGGGATATCGTCGCCCTCACGGGCGAGGTGATGCAGCGCAACAACCAGCTCCAGGTCGAGGCCTCGTCCGTGACGGTCATGGAGCAGGAGGATGCGGCCCTGGTCAGGGAGCGCATCGACGCGGCGCTCGATGAGCGGGCGGAACCGGTCGACCTCCCGTTCCTGGTGGAGAGCGAGGTTATCGAGGCCCTGAAGCCGCAGATGCGGAAAGTGGCAAAGGAGATAAGGAAAGCCGTCCTGACCGCGCGGCCGATCATCCTCCGGCACCATGCGGATGCGGACGGCATCTGCGCCGCCGTTGCCGTCGAACAGGCGGTGACCGCGCTGATCCGGGAGAGCGGCGGGGACTTCGACGCAGAGTACTTCCTCTTCAAGCGCTCGCCGTCCAAGGCTCCGTTCTACGAGATCGAGGATATCACGCGGGATCTCGACTTCGCCCTCAAGGACAACGCCCGCTACGGGCAGAAGATGCCGATGATCCTCCTGATGGACAACGGGTCGACCGAGGAGGACATGCCGTCGCTGAAAGTGACCCGGATCTTCGATCTCCCGGTGATGGTCGTCGATCACCACCACCCCGACGAGATCGTGGACGATTACCTGATCGGGCACGTCAACCCCTACCATGTGGGCGGCGATTACGGGGTCACGGCCGGGATGCTCGGGACAGAGGTCGCCCGGATGGTCAACCCGGCGGTCGAGAACCAGATCCGGCACCTGCCGGCGATCGCGGGGGTCGGCGACCGGAGCGAAGCGCCGGAGCGTGCCCGCTACCTCGCGGTTGCTGCGCCCGAGTACTCGGAGGATGATTGCCGCGACATCGCGCTCGCGCTCGACTACGAGCAGTTCTGGCTCCGGTTCAGCGACGGGAGAGAGATCGTCAAGGAGATCCTGAACCTCTCCGGCAACCCCGAGCGCCACGAAAAGTTCGTCAACCTGCTTGTCGAAGAGGCGAATCACGCGATCGAGGAGCAGCTCGAGGCCATCATGCCTCACGTCGAGAGCCGGCTGCTTGCAAACGGCGCTCACCTCTTCATGCTTGACGTGGAGATGTTTGCCCACCGGTTCACGTTCCCGCCGCCCGGGAAGACTTCCGGGGAGGTGCATGACCGGCTGGTCCGGGCGCACCCGGGAGAACCGATCGTTACGCTTGGGTTCGGGCCGGACTTTGCCGTCCTGCGTTCCCGTGGCGTCATGATGAACATACCCCGGATGGTGCGTGAGCTCCATAGCGAGATCTCCGGCGGGGGAGTGAGCGGCGGCGGTCACCTTGTCGTCGGGAGCATCAAGTTCGTGGAAGGCATGCGCGATGTGGTGCTCGATAGTCTGATCCAGAAGATTGGTGAAGCACCAATCTGATCGCTACTTCTTTGGTGTGTTCCAGTCGGGGGCCGGCTCAGTCCGGGATCAACCGCGTTCAGGGCCTTCAGAAGCCGGTATAGCACTGCCGCTTCATTCTCTTCTTAGATCATCGTCGCTATGAAGCGATGCCTGCTGTCGCCATATTGCGGGGCAGATCGGGTGGTTAATCATCGATGCAATTTTGATGGCGACCGAAATATAAAAATAGGATTATTCCCTATGCGGGCTCTCATGACAGGAAACCTACGGGCTTGGAGAGCGCTCCTGGCCGTGCTGCTTCTGGCGGCAGCGGCCGTTGTGCTCCCCGTAGCAGCCCAGAGCACGACAGCCACGGAACCGCTGACCTGGACGCTTGCTCCGACACCCGGCGAGACCGTGACGGAGGAGACTCCGGAAGAGATCCCCGACGACGAGACTTCTGACATTACACCGGACGAGACGATAGATGATGAGACTCCGCCCGAGGCAACAGAGGACGAGACTCCTGAAGAGACCCTGGTCGGGGCGATGGAGAACGCGACTCCGGAAGATACTCTGGCCGGGACGGTAGAGAACGAGACACCTGAGGAGACCCTGGCCGGGACGGTGGAGAACGCGACTCCGGAAGATACTCTGGCCGGGCCGAGCGGCAATACAACCAACGAGAGCGCCCCCCCGGTCGTAGTCGGGACGGATGAGACGACACCGGAGACGACGCCGGCGGACACCGCCACGGCCGAGTTGCCGACGTTCACGCCGATCGAGGCGGCACAGGTCAACGGGAGTACGACACAGGCCGCTCCCCTCTCGATCGCCGGTGTCATCCTGGCCGCATTAATCGCCGGGCTCGTCGTCGTGTTCGGGCGGAACCGGAGGTGACGGCGGCATGCCGGGCACCTCCGCCCGGTGCCGTTTGAGACCCCGGGGCATGGGTGCCGAAAGCGCCCCTCCCCCATCCGGTATCCGCGCTCACGATGACCATGCCACGTTCTCTGGGTTGCACATGGCGCTCCCTGCCCCACCGATAGGCACGCCGATGCTCAATTATATACAACGATTAGTATACCGGTTACAATATTCTACGGGCCCAAATGGGTAGATATAAATATTGATCTGGACAAAAAAGACTTGCTCACGAGGGAAGCAGTCGATGTCGACAAAAGATCGTATTAAAGAGAAATATAGCGACACCCAGCGAAGGATCCTGTATCACCTCAAGACAGGACTGCGAGCCGGAAAATCTTACTTTAAATCCAAGTACATCGCAACGGATCTTGGCCTTTCCGCAAAAGAGGTCGGCATCAACCTTGCTATCCTCTCCGAGATCTGCGACGAGCTGGATATTCGGCGCTGGAGTTATTCGAACAGCACGACGTGGCGAGTTACCTCCCGTGCATCATAATTTTATCCTGGAACGCTCTATTCTACGATATGAAGATCATTGAGTTCGAAGCACCCGTCGAATTTGTAGCCAATATCAACGAGCACAAAGACTGCCTCATGTCCCAGGACAAGAACCATGAAAATCCGGAGGTGCTCTGGTTCAACATCGATGTCCCCAAAGGACACGGCGTGCAGGCCGGCGACCGGGTCAGGGTGACCGTCGAAAAGATCTAAAGTCCCCGCAACTACAACCGCATCGCCGGGATGCCCCCGGTCTCATCCGAGAGGGGCGGAGAAGTATTCGGGGAGCGTCTCCAGGGTGATGCGGTATGAATTCACATCGTCCACGCTGACGATGAGGTAAAAGTCCTTTCCTCCCCTCTCGACGTTTTTGATGATGCTGCCGGGGTAGTGCAGGTCGGCCCCCTCGACGACGGTCCCGCTCTCGAACTCCACAAGTGCCATCCTGAAATGCGCCGCCTGGGGCCTTATCGTCGAGGAGACACTGCAGTTAAGCCTCCACACCGCGTAGGGCACATGGAAGACCTCGGTGATGCCGCCTCGCCCCTCCTCGATGTAAGCGAACGGGATGATCTCCTGTGTTCCCCTCCATGAGGGGTCGGAACCTCCGTAAAGCGTGAGGTTGCCGGGGAGATGGCAGAGGGGGTAGTCCCAGACCCCGGTCGCGTAGGAGAGCCTGGTGGGTTCGAACGGCGCGGCAGGCGTCTGTGCGGGGGAGATGGTGACGGGAGGCGTCGGGTCCGGGATCTCCAGAGCCTCCGGTCCGGCCTCCGCTATGGGCGGCCGAACGAGCAGCACCAGCACGGAGACGATGACCAGGGCGGCAAGAATGCTGAAGACGTCGCCTTTATCCACAGATAAAAGTGGATGTATTGGGTAAAAGTTCTTCGGGTTTGCCCTCCCCGGAGATCGACGGGGAAGATCGTTTGTGGGCCGGATTGACCCGGTTTTTTTAGAACCCGTCTTCATGATAGAATCCCTAAAACGGAACCGTTAATAAGAAGCCGCGACCACAATCCTCTGATAGCATGGATATCACTGAGGTGCGCACGTGGGTGATATTTTACCTGATCTCCTTCGTGGTGCTCCTTGCGGCGACCTTCATCACAACCCAGAGCGGTAGCCAGCTCTGGATCAGCCTTATGCTCATCATCATCGTCGTTGGCGTAAATTTTTACCTGCTCTTCTCCGAGTTGAAGCGTTACAAGGCCCGGAAGGCCTTCATGCACCGGATGTCGCAGTTCGAGGAGAACGAGACGGACGTGGAATCCGGCTACCTCTGGTGACGCTCAGGCAGCCCTGCGCAGTATCTTCTGCATGGCGTTGTATGGCACAAAAAGGTGCTCCACCTCTCTTGCCAGGTACTCGGTCTTCCCTATGACATAGTAACCATCGACGGCAAGTGCGGAGTGAAATAGATGCGTAAGGTCGTTCTTCTGCTTCTCGGTGAAGTAGATGGTGACGTTGCGGCAGGTGACGGCGTCAAGGTATCGGGAGATGGGGACGCCCGACATCAGGTCGTGCTCCCGGAATTTAACCAGGCTTTTGATATGGGGGCGAACTTCAAACGTGCCGTCTTCGTGCGCGATGAAGTGCTTTCGGAGCCTTTTATCGTCGACGTTCTCGAGCGTCTTTCTGTCGTAGATCCCGGCCATGGCCTTCTGCAGCACCACGGTATCGATATCGGTCGCGTATATCGTTACGCTGACGTTTTTATGAAGGGCCATCAGTTCATGGGCGAGGATGGCGATCGAGTAGGGTTCTTCACCCGTG
>JAQVVW010000114.1 GCA_028698765.1 Methanoculleus sp.
GGCAAAAGAGAAGGTTCTTGCCGATATCGGGAGCAAACACCGCCTGAAGAGAAGTTATATCTCGATCGAATCGGTTAACGTAGTAGCTGGTGAATGACGTGAACCAGGCAGATCCCCGCGAGATACAGACCCTCCAGATGTACTTGAACGAGTACGGGCAGCAGATTGAACTCATGACGCAGCAACTCTCGATGATCGAGCAGCAGCGGCTTGAGGGCACCGCCGCCATCGAGACCCTCCGCGCCCTCCAGGAGAACGCGGACGGAGTTGTCCTTCTCCCCGTCGGGGGAGGCGCGTACCTCCGGGTGAAGGTGCTCGACGCCGGCCACGTTCTCGTGAACATCGGATCGGATGTCTCCGTCGAGAGGGCCACCGCGGACGCGGTGGAGTATCTCGGGGATCGGCTAACCGAACTTGAGGCCGTGGCAAAGAAAGTCGCAGGCTCGGTCGAACACCTTCAGGGCCAGGCAACGGAGATCTCCCGGCGTCTCGAGGCGGCGTATCGGGGGGCCCGGCAGGCTCAGGCAGGCCAGGGCGGAAGTTCATAATGTTTGATTCCTTAAAGAAAAAACTTCAGAATATCAGGACAAAGTTCGCCTCGAATATCGAGGAGGCTGCCGGGGCCGAACCGGAGCCGCAGGTCGAAGAACTGCCGGAGGGTGCGGAGGTTCAAGCACCCGTCTCCCCTCCCGCCGCCCGCCCCGAACCTTCCATCACGGAGGAGAAGGTGCAGGAGGCCCGGGAGAAGCCTACGTTTTTTGAGAAGGTGAAGGTTCTTGTCCGAGACCGGGAGGTTCTCCTCCAGGAGAAGGACATCGAGGAGCCGCTCTTCGAACTCGAGATGGTGCTCCTTGAAAACGACGTCGCGCTCCCGGTCACGGACGAGATCATCGCTCGCATGCGCCGCGACCTGGTGGGCAGGCGCCGTAAGATCGGCGCATCGGTCGACGACCTGGTCGTATCGACCCTGCGCTCCGCGCTCTGCGGGGTGCTGGGCGACGGTCTCGACCTCGCCACCTACATCCGCGAGCATGAGCGGCCGGTGAAGATCCTCTTTACGGGCGTGAACGGGACCGGCAAGACGACGACCGTCGCGAAGGTCGGGCAGTACCTGCAGAAGAACGGCTTTACGGTCGTGATCGGCGCAGGCGACACCTTCCGTGCGGGTGCGATCGAGCAGATACGGGTCCACGCCGACCGCCTCGGGATCAAGACGATCCAGCACCAGACGGGCGCCGATCCTTCCGCGGTCCTCTTTGACGCCGTCCAGTACGCGAAGGCGCACGATATCGACGTCGTCCTCGCCGATACGGCCGGGAGGTTCCACAACCGGGCGAACCTCATGAACCAGCTCGAGAAGATCCGGCGGGTCATGAAGCCCGATCTCGTCGTCTACGTCGACGAGGCGGTTGCAGGGAACGACGCGGTCATCCGGGCCGACGAGTTCAACAAGGCCGTCGGCACCGATGCGGTCGTTTTGACGAAGGCGGATATGGATCCCAAGGGTGGCGCGGCGATATCGGTCGCCCACACCGTCGGAAAACCGATCCTCTTCCTCGGGACCGGCCAGGGCTACGACGACATCATGCCGTTTGATCCCGGGGCGGTGGTGAACGAACTTCTTGGAGATGATGCCTGATGCTCGATAACCTCGGCACGTCCTTGAAAGACGCCGTCAAGAAACTCGCCGGCAAGACGGTGATCGACCGTGCGGCGGTCGACGAACTGGTGCGCGACCTGCAGCGGGCGCTCCTCCAGTCGGACGTCAACGTAAAACTCGTGATGCACCTCTCCCAGGCGATCAAACAGCGCGCTCTCGATGAAGAGCCCCCGAAGGGGATGGGCGTCCGGGAGCACGTTCTCCGGATCGTCTACCTGGAACTCGTCCGGCTGATGGGAACGCCCGGCGAGGTGGCTCTCGGGCCCCAGACGATCCTGATGGCGGGGCTGCAGGGCAGCGGGAAGACCACGACGACCGCGAAACTCGCCCGCTACTTCCAGCGCAAGGGGCTGCGGGTCGGGGTGATCTGCGCCGATACCTTCCGGCCGGGCGCCTACGAGCAGTTGAAGACTCTCTGCGACCGGATAGCCGTCCCGTGCTTCGGCGACCCGAAGGAGCACGATGCGCTCAAGATCGTCCGGGAAGGCCTTCCAAAGTACCGCAAGCTCTACGAGGTCGTCATCATCGACACCCAGGGACGGCACGCCCTCGAGGAGAACCTGATCGAGGAGATCGTGAACATCAACGAGATCTCCCATGCTGACCACCGCTGGCTCGTCATCGACGCGGCGCTTGGCCAGCAGGCGAGCGAGCAGGCCCGGAGGTTCCACGAGGCGATCGGGGTCGACGGCGTCCTGGTCACGAAGATGGACGGCACGGCGAAAGGCGGCGGCGCTCTCTCGGCGGTAGCCGAGACGCAGAGCGGGATCGTCTTCATCGGGAGTGGCGAGACGATCGAGGACCTCGAACGGTTCGACCCGGACGGGTTCATCTCCCGGCTGCTCGGGATGGGCGATTTGAAAGCGCTTGTCGAGCGGGCGGAGGAGGCGGTCTCGGCCGAGGATCTCGACGTCAACGCGATGCTCAAGGGGAAGTTCACGCTCCGTGACATGTACAAGCAGCTCGAAGCGCTCAACAAGATGGGGCCCCTGAAGCAGATCATGAGTATGCTCCCTCTCGGCGGGATGCAGATCCCCGACGACGCCTACGATATCACCAGCACGAAGATGCAGCGCTACAAGGTGATCATGGACTCGATGACGTCTCCTGAGCTCGACGACCCGTCGATGATCGGGGGCTCCCGGATCCAGCGGATCGCCCGGGGCGCCGGCGTGACGCCCGACGACGTCCGCGACCTCATCAAGTACTACAAGATCATGCAGCGTGCCTTAAAAGGCATGCGGGGCATGGGCGGCGGCAAGTTCAACATGCAGCGCATGATGAAGAAGTTTGGCGGATCCAGTAAATGAAGCGGTTTGCCGTCGTGGGCCACCTTGCCGCAACGAGCGGCACCTTCAGCCTCAACGATCTGCCCGGGAGCGGCGGGAGGGTGGACGTCCTCTGTCGCGCTGTCAACTCGTCATTCTTCCTCTCGCACGATCTCCGGCGTGACGTGGAGTGCTACCTCATCCTCTGCGGGGAGCCCGGCCCCGAGAAGACCGTTCTCTTTCGCGGCGCCGAGGTGCGTTACCTCTCGCCGGACGAGCGGAGCAGCGCCGCCCTGATCAAGAAGGCACTCTCGATCCCCTGTGGAGATGAGTTTCGGGAGTCGACTCCGGGCGTCTACGTCCGTCGCGGCGGGCTCTCCCGGCTGCTCGCCGAGATGGCGTTCGCGGTGCTCGACGAGGCGGGAGAGGATATCAGGACGGCCCCGGCGCTCCCGGAGAACTATCTCCTCTCGGATCACCACAACTTCACTCCTGAGGAGGAGGCTTTGATCGCGGGCTCCCCCCGCTACTCGGTCGGTCCGCGGTCGCTGCACGGCGATCATGCCATCACTGTCCTCTTGAACGAGATGGATCGGAGGGAATCCTGATGGATATCATACCAGAGATAGAAGCGATCCTTGGATACGGCGAGACCTGCAACCACTGCCTCGGGCGATTTTACGGGAAGCGATCGTTTGGGCTTACGAACGAGGAGCGGGGCAGGGCGCTCCGGATCACCCGCGAGCTTACGGCAAACGAACCGCACTGCGAACCCGATCCGGACTCCTGCTGGATATGCGCCGGCGAACTCTCCCGCACCGAAGAATGGGCGGAGAGGGTCGTCGAGGCACTTGCCGGCATCGAGTTCGAGACGTTCCTTATCGGGACGAAGGTGCCACCGCTCGTCGCGGAGAGCGAGGAGATGGTCTGGAGCGATCTCTCGCTCCACGATCCCGAACCGCTGAAGGCCGAGATGAACCGGGAGGTCGGAAAAGCCGTCTCGGCCCGCTCGAAAAAGACGGCTGACCTGAAAAAGCCCGACGTCGTCGCGATCCTCGATCTCGGGGATGGCACCGTCGAGGTGCAGGTGAACCCCGTCTTCTTCTCCGGCCGCTACCTGAAGTACGAGCGCGGCATCCCCCAGACCCACTGGGACTGCCGGGCGTGCAGGGGTGCCGGGTGCGAGAAGTGCGACTTCACCGGCAAGCAGTACGCCGACTCCGTCGAGGAACTGATCGGGAGGCCGGCGATCGAGGCCTTCGACGCGGAGAACGCCGTCCTGCACGGTGCCGGAAGAGAGGATATCGACGCCCGGATGCTCGGGTCGGGCCGTCCCTTCGTGATGGAGATCGAGGCGCCGCGGAAGCGGTCGTTGGATCTCGCGGCGCTTGAGGCGGAGATCAACCGGGCGGCCGGCGGCCGGGTGGCGGTTCATCTCGACGGATGGACAGACCGGAAGATGGTGCAAAGCCTTAAATCCGACAAAGCGCATAAAAAATACAGGATCCTGGTCGAGATCGACGGTTCTGCAACTCCAGATGAGTTCAGGGCGGCCCTCGATCAGTTAAAAGGTGTAACTATACGGCAGCGCACCCCGACCCGGGTGTCACACCGACGGGCAGATAAAGTTCGGGAACGGCGTGTTCTCGATATCGGATGCACGGGCACGGAAGACGGCAGATTCTGGGTTGAAGTCGTCGGCGAAGCTGGCCTCTACATCAAAGAACTGGTATCGGGAGACGGCGGGAGAACCCAGCCCAGCCTTGCCCAGATCCTGGGGCGCACCGCAAGTGTTGTCAGCCTCGATGTGGTGCTGGTCAAAACTGCAAATGAGTATGGTGAGTAATCATGGCACATCACAATGGACCACGCAAGAAGACGCGGTATAAGTTCAAGAAGGACCTCAGAAAACGCGGTATCGCCCCGGTCACCTCGGTGATTCAGAACTTCGAGATCGGGCAGAGGGTGCACGTCGTGGTCGAGCCGAGTGTCCAGAAGGGCATGCCCCACCGGAGGTTCCACGGGAAGACCGGCACGGTCATCGGACAGCGCGGACGCGCATGGGTGCTCGAGGTCAGGGATGGAGATTCGGTAAAACAGGTGATTGCGAGACCGCAACATCTAAAAGCGCAGAAAGTATAACTCTCAACAGTTGTGGTTGGCATGACGGTAAAACGAATTGTGAGTGAAGAGCGGATGCTGCTCCCCGAGTTGCGGGACACCCTTCTCTCGGTGGAGGCAGTCCGGCTCGAGTCCGGAGAGGAGATGTCTTATGAGTTTCGTAAGAGTATCGAGCATGCCAACCAGCTTACAAAGGCGTCTTCGGAGAAGGCCCGCGCCCTTGTCGACGAGCTCCTGAAACTCGAGAAGATGAAAGAGGAGATCGCCTACCGCATCGCGAACCTGATGCCGCGGACCCGGGACGAACTGCGGGCAATCTACGCCAAGGAACGGTTCAATCTTACGACGGAAGAGCTGGACGAGATCCTCGACCTGGTAATGACCCACTTCTAACCGAAGGGGTGGTGCCAATGAAGACCGAAAGGAAAGAGGAGAACGCGATAGTCATCGATGTCCTCCCCATGGGCTACATGAGCGAGCAGCGCCAGGCCTACAAGCGCGAACCGATCGTCCAGGCGATCGGCGTGGACCAGTTCAAGTTGCTCGAGCTCATCCCGAAGCAGGGCGCGGATATTCAGATCTACGATCGCGTCTATATCGGCGATGCGGAGCGGGAGAAGATCGAGCGTGTCAAGCGGCGGATCGGTTACGAGGACCTGACGGCGACCGCGAAACTCGAGTTGCCGTTCGTGGTCGAGCAGATCGTCGGCGAGAACGAGCAGCGGTTCGTCGAGTTCTTCAACAAGTC
>JAQVVW010000115.1 GCA_028698765.1 Methanoculleus sp.
AACCTATCCTGACCAACTACAGCTCCGTGCAACCGAGACTGAATCATACATGGGAAGATATCGAGGCCCGGCTCGAGTCCAGAGGCTCCCCCCCGGAATTGATCGATAATTTCCACAGATGCATCGAATTTCACACCTTCGCGGCCCCCGGACTCCTGGTCGGGGTCAACATGGTGGACTATGCCCTGGAACTCCTGGACTCTCCCCCGGGCGAGAAGATATATGCCGTCTGCGAGACGACGAAGTGTCTGCCCGACCCCCTGCAGGTGATCGCCCACTGCACGACCGGCAACCACCGTCTCCGGGTGCTCCCGATCGGGAAGTTCGCCATCACCATGAACGGGCCGGCCGATGCCCCGTACGTGAACGGGATCCGGATCTTCCTCGACGGTGCTAAGATCGAGCAGTATCCGACGTTCGCTCTCTGGTACACCAAGGACCCGCTCTTCGACCCGAGAACCCGGGGTATCGATCTGATCGACGAGATCATCGATGCAGGGCGCGATCTCCTCTCCTGCGAGCGGGTGCGGGTGAAAGTGCCCCAGAAATGGCCGTGGAAGTCCGCGATCTGCTCTATCTGCGGTGAGATGGTTCCCGATAACCTGCTCGTCGACGGTGCCTGCTCCGACTGCCGGTCGCAGTCCTACTACGAGAAGGTAGCATTCTGAGGAGACCCCCTCTCGTGGGGAGACATATACCATATGGAGCTCTCTCCGATCGGACTCGTGCATTCCGGTATCCGCTCAAGGAGCGATATGCCGGTCCAGGGCGTCGACGCCGAGATCGAGATCTATCCCCGGTACTCCGGGGGACTCTTCGGTATCGAGGAGAACTCGCACCTGATCCTCGTCTGCTGGCTGCACGAGGCCGGCCGGGACGTCCTGAGAGCGGTTCCCCGGAAGGTCTCGGGGGATCTACCGGAGAAGGGCGTCTTCTCTCTCCGCTCTCCGGCGCGGCCGAACCCCCTCTCGGTCTCGGTGGTCCGGCTGCGCGGCATACGGGACGACCGGTTTCTTCTGCTCGCAAACGTCGACGTGATCGACGAAACACCGGTGATCGATATCAAACCCTACCAGACGGGATGGGACTGCGTCTTCTCCGCGACCGGCCACGATCGGACGGAGAAGATCCGGAAGATGGGCCCCGGCGAGTACCGGGCCGGCCTCGTCCGGGAGGCGGTGAACTATCACGGGGAACTCTGCCCCGGTGTGGCGGTCGCGGTGCGGATCGCGGAGGCGGCGACGCGCATCTTCGAGCGCGACCTCGCGTCCCCCGAGGTCTCGGTCGCGCCCGGCCCCGACCCCTGTATCGCCGACGCGCTCATCGGGATCACCGGCGCGAGCCCCGGGAACCGCCGGCTGGGATCTTCAGGGAAAGACCGGTGCGTTCTCTCCTGCGCGGGAAAGGAGGCGGTCTTCTGCCTCCGGGAGGCGCCGGAGAGCGTCGATGCGATCCTCGCGGCCGGCGAGGCGTCGCTCTTCGACTGCACCGTGCGCCTTCGGGCAGAACTACAATAATCCAGGACGAATATGTCACGCAGATACCTGAACCTTACCGCGCTCTCGGAGGCGCTTGCGATGATGCGGCGGGAGTTTCCCTCGCCGGGCCGCGCCGAGACCGTGCCGCTCGCAGAGGCTGTCGGCATGGTGACGGCCGAACCCCTGTATGCGGGGTATTCCGTCCCCGTAGCCGATATCGCGAAGTTCGACGGCTACGCGGTGAAGAGCGGCGAGACCCGTGGAGCGCAGGACCAGCGGCCGCTGCCCCTTGCCGGGTATGCCCGCGTCAACACCGGCGAGGTGCTCCCGCGACCGTTCGACGCCGTCGTCATGATCGAGGATACCTGGGACGAGGGCGGCATACCCCGGATCCGGAAGTCCGCCGCGCCCGGGCAGAACATCCGCCGTGCCGGCGAGGATGTCCGGGCGGGGGAACTCGTCCTCCCGAAAGGCCACCGGGTCAGGCCGTTCGATATCGGTGCGCTCGCGACCTACGGGATAACCCGGCTCGCCGTCCGGTCGGTCCGGGTCGGGATCGTCCCGACGGGGAGCGACCTCGTGCCGCTCGGTACGGCGCCGGGGCCCGGCCAGACGATCGAGACGAACACCCTCATGGCGGAGGCCTACCTCACCGGGATTGGGGCGACCTGCCGCCGGTACGGGATCGTTCCCGACGAACCCGGCCTGATCCGTGAGGCGGTGGAGACGGCGGTCGCCGAGAACGATCTCGTCATCCTCTCGGCGGGTTCGTCGGCCGGCACCCGTGACTTCTCCCGGGACGTCGTCGAGGAGCTCGGGGAGATCGTCTTTCACGGAATCGCGGTCCGGCCGGGAAAACCGGTGCTGCTCGCGAACGTCGGCGGCAAGCCGGTTCTCGGGATGCCGGGGTATCCCGTCGCCGCCCAGACGGTTCTCCGCGAGGTTGCCGGGAACCTCCTCGCGTGGTGGGGGCTTGAGCCGCTCCCGTTCGGGGAGCTGGATGTCCGGCTGGCGCGACGGCTGGCGTCCGATCTCGGGTTCGACGAGTTCGTCCCGGTCTCGGTCGGGCGGGTCGACGGCATCTGCTGGGCGACACCCCATCCCCGGGGCGGCGGTATCCAGATGGCGGTCGTCCGGGCGAACGGCTACCTCCACATCCCGGCCGCACGGGAGGGTATCGAGGCGGGCGAGGCGGTGCGGGTCCGGCTCACTGTCCCGCCCGCTTCCGTCGCCCGGACGCTCGTCTGCGTCGGGAGGCGCGACCCTGTCCTCGGCGAACTGGGCAACCTTCTCGCGGAGACCGGCTACCATCTCCACTGCTGCAACGCATCGACGGTTGGGGCTGTGCTCGCGCTGCGGGCGAAGACCTGCCACGCGGCAACGGTTGCTCTCCCTGAGACTGCATCGGCGTGGAGCGACCAGGTGCTCCGCTACCTGCCCGACGCGCGTCTCCTCCGGGTGCCGGTTGCCCGGACGGAGTTCGGGGTTGCGTCGGCCGATCCTCCCGACGCCGGGAGCCTTGCGTCGCTCCGGGACGCGAACCGCCCGAGGAGCCCGGTGGCGCAGTTCCTCCTCGATGCGTGGCTTGACCGGGAGGGTATCGATGCCTCCCCATCCGGCGAACCCGGGGACGTCCGGGTCTGTTCGGCCCGTGAAGCGCGGGAGGCGGGGCTCCGGTTCACGTCGATCGGCTACGAGTCGTGCGACCTGGTGATACCGGAGGAACTTGCCGCGGACGAGGGCGTCGCCGCCCTCGTCGAGGCCGCACGGTCTCCGGGGTTCCGCGCGTACCTCCGGGCGATCGGGAGAGACCCGGGAGACGGGGACGTGCCCGCCGTCTTTTCGGCCTGAACCGCCGCACCTGCTCGAAACGAATAACTCTTTTTGACATGACCATTCCTCATGCGAGTCAGCGAGCAGACACGAGAGCAGATCATGGCGGTGCTCCGGCGGATGACGGATGCCATGGGCAGGAAGGATGTCGATAGCCTGGTTGCGCTCGCCGATCCTGAGTTCCGGGCTTTCGGCACGGGTGCCGACGAGAAGGCGATCGGGAGGGAGGAATATCGCCGGCACCTCGAGCACGGCTTTGCGGAGGCGGAGACGGTCTCGCTCGACCTCTCCGACGTCCGTATCGGCGCCGAGGGGACGGTCGCCTGGGTGATGGCCGATACGACCTGTCGGTTTGTCGTCGATGGTATCCCCCGGACCCTGGACGGGCGGATGACGGCGGTGCTCCGCGGAACCGGCCACGCGTGGGTCTTTGCCCAGATGCACTACTCGTTCCCGGCAGAAGGGCGGCCGTATCCGGCGTAACTTTTTTGCTTTATTGGGGTCTGTTCTGGTTCTTGGGCGCGGCAGGGTTAGCCTGGATCCGATGACATCGTTTACTTAGCCATTCCGGCGCAGTGAGCATGAGAAGACCGAAGGTCTTCGAGGGGGCGTGTCCCCTCCCCTGTCTCCCCCTCATAAGGCTATCTCTCTACCCCCCCACGGGATATCGCCGGGAAGACCGAAGGTGCGAGGTGCGCAGTTCCCACGAAATCCGTGCCAGGTGCCTCCGAAAAACGGATCACGAGAAAGTTGGAAGTCCTTGAGCCGGGCGACGCGGTGAAAATGGTAGAGCAGGTTCTGTCATTGGGTCCAACCGCCACACACATGCTGCAAAAAGCGTTCCGGGTTCTCCTCTCCCGCTCCGGACCCGAAAACACTTCGCATTTTCTCAAACTCCTGTCCTTCGGCTCATCGCGCCGTATAAAAAAGAATCGCCCTGCCGTTGCCGTCGATGACCGCGAGGGTGTCCCCGACGATCCGGTAGCCCGCCGCCGACCGGAGGAGGTCGAGGTAGGCCTTCTCCTGCTCCATGACGCCGGCGGGTTCGCCGCAGGAGGCTTTCGTCGCGATGACCCGATCCACGCTAAGCCCCGTCTCGTTGACCCGGTAGGGCGCCGAGTAGGCGTTGCACCCTGCCGACCCCGAGAGCGTGCCGTCGGGATCGAAGACCAGGGTGATCCCGGTGCCCGGGATGGGCGACGCGACGGTGCTCCCGCCGCCGGTGCTGTAGCGGGCAAGGTGCCATTCGGTCGCAAGCAGCGGCGCGCTCTCGGGCTGCTGTGCCCGCGCAAAGGCGAGGAGTTCGCGGCCGGACGGCCCGGAGATCGTCAGCCGGTCGTCCTCGACCCGGTAGGAGGCGGCCGCCACGAGGAGTTCCCGGTAGCGGTTCTCCTGCTGGACGAGTTCCTGCTCATTCGCGGGGTAGGCCGCGGTGGCGACGACCGGTTCCACCGCGATGGTAGAGCCGTTGATCCGGTAGGAGGCGGAGTAGAGGTTGCACCCGGCAGACCCCGTGAGCGTTCCGCTCTCGCCGAAGGCGATGAGCGGTGCCTCCCCGTGCAGGGGCGCGACGACGGAGCCGTTATCGGCGCGGAACTCGACCAGGTTCCATGCCGTCCCGCTAAGTGGTTCGGTGATGCGGCCGCTCTCGTCGGGGGGCGTGTCCGCACCGCCGGTCCAGGCGACCGAGACGATGCACGCCGCCACAATGATCAGGAATGCCGTTTTTGCGAGTATGTTCTGTCCCTCTCGTCCCATCTCTTTCGGGTAGGCATGGGAGGCGAGAGAAGAAATAATAACCCATTTCCATCAAAATACTCTCGTTTCTCCTCTTCCCCCGGATCGGATGCGTCCTGGGCCGATCCGGGGTTTCCGTCCGGAGAGTGCTTCTAAGAGATAGACAGCCGCTCCGGCGGGGTGAAATGGGTAAAATCGGGCAGGGGCCGTGCGGCCCCTGTGCCGGAGACGGGGTAGGGATCAGGCCCGGCCCGCGCTGTACGTGAGCAGGGTCGCTCCTGATTCATCGAGGAGATCGAGCCGGTTTCCGTCGATCCGGTAGCCTGCAACCGACTCGAGGAGGGTGAGGTAACGGTTCTCCTGCTCCATGACGCCTTCCGGCTCGCCGCAGTACATCTTCGTGCTGATCGGCGCCTCGATGGTGAGGTTTGCACCGTCGGTCCGGTAGTCGGCCCTGTAGGAGTTGCACCCGGCGTTCCCGGTGACGTTGCCGTCGGAGAAGACCGCGGTGACCGTCGTCCCGGCGATCACCGAGGAGACGGACTCGCCGCTCGAGCTGTAGGACTCAAGCGTCCACTCCGTCCCGGTGAGCGGCGCCGGCGGGACCTCCGGTGCCTGCACGAAGAAGAGGACGTCGGTGCCCGCCGCATCCGTCAGCGTCAGGCGGTCGCCCTCGACCCGGTAGGAGGAGACGTTCGCGAGGTGGCCCATGAACCTCCCTTCCTGCTCCATGACTCCC
>JAQVVW010000116.1 GCA_028698765.1 Methanoculleus sp.
ACCTTCACCCGGACGACCGTCCGGATCTCGTCCTACCAGGACGACGCCATCCGGAACGCGGTCGAGGCCTGGGCCGACACCGTTGGGACGCTGGAGTGAAGAGGGGGAAACCCCTCTCTCCAGAGGCTGAGGAAGACAGAGAGGCTATTCTCCCCGATTGATAACCGCTCATTGAACGCATCATTCGCATGATGTGCTCTCCTATGACAATTGGGGCAAAGGGAAGTACCGGTTCGTCCCCACGGGTATGGGGAACGCGGGCACCCCCCTCAAACAATCCCGCCGAACACCGCCTGCCCGACGAGGAGACAGATCCCCGCCACGACCGCCGCCGCCGGGATGGTCAGGACCCAGGCGATCAGGATCTCGCGGACCACGCCCCACTTGACCGCCGAGTAGCCGCGTGTCGCGCCGACACCCATGATCGCCCCGGTCGTCGCGTGGGTCGTCGAGACCGGGACACCGAAGACGTTCATCAGCGAGAGGACGCCCCCGGCGGAGGTCGATGCCGCAAACCCCTGGTAAGGCCGGATCCGCGTGATCTTGTTCGCCATCTTGTCGATGACCCGCCATCCCCCGAGGAGCGTCCCGACCGAGATCGCAAGTGAAGAGGCCAGTATCACCCAGAGCGGGACAGCAAACTCGGAGATCAGCCCGCCGGCAAGAAGCATGGCGGTGATGATGCCCATCGCGTTCTGGGCGTCGTTGCCGCCGTGGCCGATCGCCTGCAGCGACCCCGAGAAGATCTGGAGGTTCCGAAAGAGGCTGGTCAGGCGCCGCGGAGCATAGTTGCGGAAGACGTGGACGACGGCGATGCCGAATATGAACGCGGCAACGAACCCGAGCGTCGGGGAGATGACGATGAAGATGATGATCGCAAGGATGCCGCTGACCTTCAGGAATCCTGTTGCGATAGCTATCGGGATCGCCAGCGTCACCCCGATGAGTCCTCCGACAAGGAGGTTCCACGGCTTGAACTCCCCCTTCCGGTATTCAAACACTCCCGTGACGATTGCACCGAGGGTGATGCCGCCAAGCCCATAGAAGGCGGTCTGCTGGATCATTGAAAGCGATGGCCAGACGATCGCTCCTGTTCCGGCACCTGCAATGCCGGCACCAAGAAGCCCTCCAATCAAAGCATGGCTACTTGATACCGGGATCCCGAGAAGAGAGGTCGTAAGAACCCAGAGCACCCCACCGACCAGGGCCACCAGGATCAGCGTCGGCGTAAGGAAGGAGGGGTCGACGATCCCTCTCCCGATGGTTGCCGCAATCGCCGTGGTGAAGAGAAGGGGGCCGAGGAGGTTGAAGACCCCTGCGAGGAGCACCGCCTGCAGGGGGGTTAAGGCCTTCGTTGCGATGATGGTGGCGATCGAGTTTGCGGCATCGTTCAAGCCGTTTGCAAAATTAAAGAGGAGGGCCAGAAGAATGCCGAGGATGACGATCGGGTCCATAGCGCTCAGGAATGTCTGATGGCTATGTCGCTCAAGACGTTGGCGACGTCTTCACACTTATCGGTCGCCATCTCCAGGTTCTCGTAGATGTCCTTGAGTTTGATAATGGTGATCGCATCCTTCGTCTTGAAGATGTCCATGATGGCATGGCCGAGGACGTTGTCTGCGATGTTCTCCAGGCGGTTCACCTCGATGCACCGCTCTTCGATCAGGCCCGGGTCTTTGATCGACCGTATGCCGGTGACGGCCTTCTCGATCTCGATGACGCTGAGCTGGATCAGCTTTGCCAGCTGGATCATCGAGTCGTCGGTCTCGGTGATGCCGTAACTGTACATCTGCTGTGCGGTGCCGTCGATGTAGTCGAGGATATCGTCCAGCGCTGAGGCGAGACGGGAGATCTCTTCGGGCTCAAGCGGCGTGATGAACGTCCGGTTCAGCTGCTCGTAGATCTGGTGCGTGATGTCGTCTCCCTGGTGCTCGAGTTCCTTCACCTGACGGCACTTCTCTTTCACGTCCTCGAAGTTTTCGATGAAGTCGACGAGAAGATCGGCCGCAACGACGACTGTCCGGGCCATCTCGTCAAAGAGGTCGAAAAATGCCTTGTCCTGAGGGATTACCCACTCCTTAATGCCCACGATGATCGCTATAAGTTTCTCCCACCCGGGGCTATATACCGATCGGTCATGCTGCCCGGGAAGGGCGGGGGAGGTGGAGAAATGGGGATAGAAGAAGTGCAAGGCCGCCGGGTGAGCGCATAGACCGGTTGTCGGGAGCGGCCTGCCCGGCGTTATGCCGGACGAACGGTGCAGGGGCCCTCCCGCCCCGCGCCTCACTCCGAGACCTTCACGAGGTTGTTGCGGATGAACTCGATGTCCGCGTCCCTGGCTGCGATCTCGAAGAGCATCGTCCCGTAACCGGGGCAGGGCTTCGTAAACGGCAGCAGAACCTTCTTCTTCCGGAGCTGGAGGCCGACGAGCATGGGCTCTTTTAAGAGCATCCGGATGTCCTTGAAGACGAACTCCGGGGTCATCTCGTAGTATTCTTTGCTGTGCTTTCGCACATAGTCGTTCACCTGATCGGGTGTCACGTCCTTGAGGAGCACCACTCCACCCAGGTTGTTTACGCAGCGCGACGCCATCTATAAACAATTCGCATTTAGGCGAATAAACTTTGCGTAACCTCCCGGCCCGCCGCACCAGGGCGTTGCGCCGTGTTGCTCCCGGTATCGGCCGCCCTGTTGCCGGTGGGGAAAGGTTATCTCCTGCCGGGCCGATACTCGGGTATGAAGCCATATGGAATGCCGGCCCGCCTCTTCCTCCTGGTGGCTTTCTCTGCCCTCCTCATCATGCCCTGCTCCGTCTCGGGCGCGACGCCCCCGCCGCTCCCTTCTCTTGCGCTCTCGATATCGAACGACACCCTCTCCGGGGACGAAGACCTTGTTATCTCCGCCGCCTGGAGCCGGGACGCGAGTTTCTACCGTCCCCCGCGAAGCATCGACGTACTGATCTACAGCGCCTCTTCCAGATCGCTCGTTGCAGGCTACACGATCCTCGAAGACGATCGTGTGGCCGCCGACGATACCACCCGGTATTTCCGCGGGACGGTGCCCTCCTCGGAGTTGCCGGAGGGGAAACTCCTGCTCGTCGCCACCGACCCGGTCTCCGGCGCCGAAGCCCGCACTCTGATCGACGTCGCCGAACCGGGTCCGGATTACCCCGGCGCTCAGGCGAAGCGGTATGCCGAGACCGCTTTCTTCGCGGTTGCGGCGGTCCTGCTGGCCGTCCTCGTTGCCGGTCTCGGCCTGCTCTTGCGGCGGCCGTGAGGGGGGACGCTCCACCCCGGCGCCCCCACCGGTTCCCTTAATGTCTGCAGAAAACCAACTGTTCTTTACGTGAACCGCGAACCGGCAGTAAAAAAAGTCCTCTACTGGTGCGACCAGTGCAACGTCCCCCTCATCGGGCGCACCTGCTCCTGCAAGACGAGGGTCCGGGAGATCGAACTCCTGCAGCCGCACGACGTCCGCCCTGCCCTCGCAGCGGATACAGCCCTCATACGCCGTCTTCTTGCCGAACAGTTCGGCGACGTGCCCCTGCCCCACGTCGTGCTCCTGAACAAGACCGGCGGCGCCGACCGGGCGGACCTGGTGATCGTCCACGGCGATCGGTTCGGCTGGCTCTCGTTCGACCCGGTCACCCGGAAGTTCAGCCTCGATATCGCCCCCGAGGCGCTCCCATACATCCTCCCGTATGCAACGCGAGGCATCATCGATCTCGATGCCGAGCCCGCCGTGCGCGCGCATAAGGGCCGCGTCGGCGGGAAACGGTTCGCCCTCGCAACCGCCGTTCCCGACGGGACGGCCATCGTCGCCTACAAGAACCGGTTCGGCACCGGCGTCGTCAAGGACGGACAGGTCCGGGTGAAGGAACTCGTCTCCGTCACCCCCCGCACCCGGCCCGACCCGGGCTGGGACGTGGTGATCGAGAGGAACCGCTACCACTTAAAGAACCTTGAGCGTAACGCCGTCCGCACCATCAAGAAACACATGAACGACCGGCCGTGCGCGAACGTCTCGTTCTCCGGCGGCAAGGACAGCACCGCCGTTCTCCACCTCGCGCGGAAGGCCGGGGTGGAAAAGGCGTTCTTCATCGACACCGGGATCGAGCTCCCCGAGACGGTGGAGTTCGTGGCATCGCAGGGCGTCGAGATCGTCCGGAAGGGCGGCGATTTCTTCCAGGCGGTCGAGAAGGCGGGCCCGCCGGGGAAGGACCACCGCTGGTGCTGCAAACTCCTGAAACTCCACCCCTTAAAGATCTACCTCGCCGATACCGGCCCCTGCGTCACCATCCAGGGGAACCGGTGGTACGAGTCCTGGAACCGTGCCGACCTCGACGAGACGAGCCAGAACCCGGCAAACCCCCTGCAGCTGAACATCTCGCCGATCCGGAACTGGCGGGCGCTCGAGGTCTTCCTCTACCTCTGGTGGCAGGAGGTTCCCATGAACCCGCTCTACGAGAAGGGTCTCGAGCGGATAGGCTGCTACCTCTGCCCGGCGGCGCTCGAGAGCGAGTACGAGGGGCTCCGGGAGATGCATCCTGACCTGACGGGCCGCTGGGACGAATTCCTTATCCGGTGGGCGGAGAAGAATGGCCTGCCGGATGCCTACCACCAGTGGGGGCTCTGGCGGTGGCGGGCGCTGCCCCCGAAGATGCGCGAGGTCTGCCGGGAGCGAGGCATCGCCGTGAACGACGACTTCACTCTCCGGGAAGCCCCGGTCAGGAAGGTGGAGAAGGTGGCAGCCATGAAGAGTACGGGTATCAGTGAGCCGGCACCGCCGGTAGAGTTCGAGTCCGTCCCCGACAAGATCAGGAAGGACTTCCCGATCCTCGGCGACATCGTCTATCTCGACAACGCGGCGACGACCTTCTCGCCGGAGCCGGTGGTGGAGGCGGCGGTCGAGTTCGAGCACCGCTACCGGGCGAACGTCGGGCGGGGGGTTCACCGCCTGACCCGGATCGCGACGCAGCGCTACTGGCACGCCCACGAGAAGGTGGCCCGGTTCATCGGCGGGGAGGCGGGGGTGACGGTCTTTACGAAGAACGCCACGGACGCGATCAACATGGTCGCGCAGGGCCTCTCCTGGAAACCGGGCGACCGCGTGGTGACCACCCTCCTCGAACACCACTCAAACTTCCTCCCCTGGCAGGCGCTTGCGAAACAGGGGGTCGCGCTCGACGTGGTCGGGATCGATGCCGACTACGCGCTCGACCTTGCCGCGCTCGAGGAGAGCCTTGCCGGCGGCGGCGTCCGGCTCGTCGCCGTCACCCACGCTTCAAACGTCCTCGGCGTGACGACGCCGGTCCCCGAGATAGCCCGGCTCTGCCGGGAGCACGGCGCGCTCCTCCTGGTGGACGGGGCGCAGACGCTGCCGCACATGCCGGTGAACGTCGCGGAACTCGGCTGCGACTTCCTCTGCTTTGCGGGGCACAAGATGTTCGGGCCGATGGGGACCGGGGTGCTCTGGATGCGCGAGGCGCTCATCGAGCCGCCGGTCCTCGGCGGGGGGATGGTCACGAGCGTGACCGCCGAAGGCTACGTCCCCGCGGAGGGCTACCAGCGCTACGAGGCCGGGACGCCGAACGTCGGCGGCGGGATCGCGCTCGGCGTCGCCGTGGACTACCTCTCGGCGATCGGGATG
>JAQVVW010000117.1 GCA_028698765.1 Methanoculleus sp.
TTCATCCCCGCGATCGATATAAAAAGCATCCTGCGCTCTTTTCGCCGCTCACGGGAGATAAACGGCTTACCCCGGTGATATTTTGCCATGTAAAAGACCTGGAACCGATCGATGAACGACTTGAGCCTCCCGGGGACGCCCATCGTCATCACCGGGGTCGCCACGATCAGGCCGTCCATCTCCCGGAACTTCCGGAAGACCTCCGACATCTCGTCCTGGATCAGGCAGGTCTCGCTTTCTTTGCACTGGAAGAACTCCATGCAGGGCAGAATGTCCATCTGCGCGACCTCGATCTTCTCGACCCGGACCCCTTCCTCCTCCACGCCCCGGATGGCCTCGTCGAGGAGGCGGGCGGTGTTCCCGTCGAGGATCGGGCTCCCGAGCAGCGCGATAACCTTCTTTGGCATGGTGCAGGGTTGTACACGACCCTATTAATAGGGTGCGGGCCCCTGGTGCAGGACTGGATAGCCGGATGCGCAGGCCAAACCCGCTCCTGCCGGGGTGCCAACTGCTAAATACCATGAAAAGATAGTATCGGTCTGGTGATTTTCTGTGGTTGAACCAGGAGCCAGCAAAACAGCAAAGGCAGGAGAAAAACCGGGCCCGGGTCGGTTCATCTGTATCGACTGCGGGCGGGAAGTCCGGATCGACAGCACCGATGCAGACCTCGTCAAATGCCCGACCTGTGCCTGCGAAATGTATAACTGTTTCCCGATGACCCACATCCGGCCGGATATCAAGACCCCGGAAGACGTCATGAACCCCCCGGAAAGGAAGAAAAAATAGGAATATGAGGTGGATGAAAATGGTGAACGTGTCAGCAAAAGGGCAGGTCTACCACTGCGAGATCTGCGGAAACGTGGTCCAGGTGCTGGAGGCCGGCGGCGGCGAACTGATCTGTTGCGGCGAACCGATGGTGCTTCAGGAGTGATCGGCATGGAAGAGAAGAGGCTCGAAGAGAAGATCGGGAAGATCCCCGTGATCTTCAAGGAACTCAAAGAGACCGACCCCGACCTCTATGGAAAGGTCATGGGGCTCGACCAGGTGATCTGGGCCGACGGTGCCCTTTCGAAACAGACGAAGAAGATCATTGCGATCTCCATCGCCGCCGCGCTCCGGGACGGACACGCCGTCCGGGCGCAGATGGCCGGTGCCGCGAATCTTGGCGTATCGAAGGAGGAGATCGAGGAAGGACTCAGGGTTGCGTTCCTGCTCGCGGGGATGCCGGCCTATGTCCACGGCAAGACCGCCCTCGAAGAATATCTGGGCGACCGCCCGAAGAAGTGAACCATGGAACCTGAAGGGATAATCCGGATGCCGGTCATCGGCGAGAAAGCCCCCGAGTTCGATGCGCTGACCACCCACGGACGCCTGAAACTCTCGGACCTCAAGGGAAAGTGGGTCATCCTCTTCTCCCACCCGGCCGACTTCACGCCGGTCTGTACCACGGAGTTCATGGCGTTCGCCGCGATCGCCGACGAACTCAGAGGACTGAACGTCCAGCTCGTCGGCCTCTCCATCGACAGCGTCCATTCGCACCTTGCGTGGGTCAGAAACATCAAGGAGAAGATGGGCGTCGAGATCCCGTTCCCGGTCATCGCCGACCTCGACATGAAGGTCGCCAAAACCTACGGGATGCTCCACCCCGGGCAGAGCACCACCTCGACGATCAGGACGGTCTTCTTCATCGACGACAAGGGCGTCATGCGTGCCATGCTCTACTACCCGATGTCCAACGGCCGTTCCATGCCCGAGATCGTCAGGCTGACGAAGGCCCTCCAGACCTCGGACGCGCACGGCGTCGCGACGCCGGCGAACTGGCAGCCCGGCGAGAAGGTCGTCGTCCCTGCCCCGACGACCCCCGAGGGGATCGAGAAGCGGATGAAAGAAGGCTACGAGTGCAAAGACTGGTACCTCTGCTTCAAGAACCTCTAAACCCGTACTTTTTTTGCCTCCGGCCGAGCAACACTCTGTACATGACCACCGACGTCCTCGCGTTTGCGACCTCGCCCCGCCGCCACGGCAACTCCGAGACCCTCCTCGACTGGGTGCTCGCGGCGATGGCGGAGGAAGGAGCCGCGACCGAGAAGATCGCCGTCACCGAGGCCGATATCCGGCCGTGCAAGGGGTGCAACCTCTGCGAGAAGCTCAACCGGTGCGTCCAGCGGGATTACATGGACTACGTCTACGACCGGATCGTCGCGGCCGACTGCATCATCCTCGCGGCTCCCATCTACTGCATGGGGCTCCCGGCACAGGCGAAGGCGCTGGTCGACCGGGCGCAGGTCTTCCGCTCCCGGAAGTACGTCCTCCATCTCCCGGTCGTCCCGCCGGAGAGGAAGGGGAAGCGGGTCGGGATCTTCCTCTCGACCGCCGGGCAGAACTGGGACTACGTCTTCGACGCGGCGATCCCGTCGGTGAAGTGCTTCTTCAACGTCGCCGATGTCCGGAATAAGGACCTCCGGTACCTGATGGTGAACGGGGTCGACGAGAAGGGCGCGATCGACCGCCACCCGACCGCGAAGGCCGACGCGGAGGCTCTTGCGCAGGAAGTCGCTGCGCACCTGCGGGAGGTCGGGGTGGCATGAGCGTAAAAGTCCTCGGCATCTCCGGGAGCCCCCGGCGGCACGGGAACACCGAGACGCTGCTCGACGCCGTGCTCGAGGGTGCCCGGGAGGCGGGGGGAGAGATCGAGAAGATCGTTCTGCGGCCGCTCGACTACACCTCGTGCCGGGGGTGCAACGCCTGCCATAAAACGGGGGTCTGCGTCATGAAAGACGACCTTACAGGGGTTTTTGAGAAGATCGGCGATGCCGACGTCCTGGTCCTTGCTTCCCCCATCTACTCAATGGGGATCACGGCGGAGGCGAAGGGGCTGATCGACCGCGCGCAGTACCTCTGGGCGCGCAAGTTCATCCTGAAGAACCTCTACTACGCACCCGACCACGCCCGCCGCCACAAAGGGATATTCGTCTCGACCGCGGGGCTCGGGTGGGAGAACGTCTTCGACGCGGCGTTCCCGGTGGTCACCGCCTTCTTCAACACCACCGGGTTCGAGTACTGGGACAACGTCATCGCCAACGATCTCGACCGCTACGGCGGGATCGCAGGACACCCCGCCGCACTCGCGGAGGCGCGGAAGAAGGGGGAGGACGTGGTCAACCTTCTCGCCGGCCTGCAAGACGCAGAGACCTGACTCCCGTTTGCCCCGCGCGCGGTCGGCTCCGGCGACGAATGTTTCCACATCACCGATCCCGGGCACGATCCCCCACTCCGCCGGCCGCACGGGTTAATAATTTTTCCCGTTGTCCTGCAACCGGAACAGATTAATACGTTTTGATATTTCCATATTCAGTATCAGCCCGCACGATGCATCTTGGGGCAGCAGGAGAAAAGACGCGTGACCCCCGCCGAGCCTCCGGAGCGCCTGCACGGCGCGCAGCCGGATTACCGGATACTGGATGGTATGGAAGACGCTGTCCTGGTGCTCGATGAGGACGCCCGCATAGTCTGGGCGAACACGGCCTCCCGGAGGATGCTCGGCGTGCACGAGAGCGACCCCGGACAGGCGGGGGCGGTGATCGAACTTGCCGATAAGGTTCTTGCAGCATTCGGCGACGGGACTCTGGAGTGCGAGTGCCGGCTCAAGAGTCCGGACGGTGAAGAACGAGGGTACCGCTGCTCGGGGTGGAGAACGCCGTCCGGGAAGAACTGGGTGCTCCGGCTCCGGGAAGCCCCGGGCACCGGGGATTACGAGGCGAACGTCGAGTATACCGGGACGGCAACGATCCTCATCGAGGAGAACGGCACCATATCGGTGGCGAACACGGAGTTCAAGCGGCTCTCCGGATATTCCCGCGCCGAGATCGTCGGGATAAAGCGGTTGACCGATTTTGTAGCGTCCGAAGACGAACGCCGTCGGCTGAAGGAGTATCATGCCCTCCGGCGCAAAGATCCTGCAGCCGCGCCGAAGAACTATGCCATCTCATTTGTCGACCGATCCGGCAACGTGCATACCGTCGAGGCCACCATCGGCCTGATCCCGGGAACCGCCCGATCCGTGATGTCGCTCCTCGACGTGACCGAGCGGAACCGCGCGGAGCAGGCGCTCCGGGAGAGCGAAGAACGGCTGAACCTGGCGCTCTCGGCGGCAGACGACGGGCTGGTCGACTGGAACGTCGGCTCCGGCACGGTCTACTGCAGCCCGCGCTGCTTCACGATGCTCGGCTACGAACCGGGAGCGTTCGTGCCCACGATCCCCGCCATCCACGCACTCGTCCACCCGGACGACCGCGACGGCGTCGAGGCGGCCCTCACCGGGATGGCCGCGGGAGTTCGCGACCGCTGCGAGATGGAGTTCCGGATGAAGTCCGCATCGGGAGAATGGGTCTACGTGCTCGACCGGCTCCAGGTGGTCAGGCGCGATGCCCACGGGAAACCGCTCCGGATCGCGGGAGCGCATTCCAATATCACGGAGAGGAAGGAAGCGGAGCGAGAACTCCTGATCGGGAAGGTGGCGATGGAATCATCGCTCGCCGCCGTCGCCATCGCCGACCTCGACGGCTACATCACGCACGTCAACCCGGCGCTGCTCGCGCTGGGCGGGCTGAGCGACCCCGGGGAGGTTCTCGGACGGCATCTCACGGAGTTCTGGGTGGACCCGGCGAAAGTCGAGAGGGTGCTTGCGACGTTTGCGGAGCGCGGCAGGTGCGCCGGACAACTGGTCGGCAGAAAGGCAGACGGGACGGAGTTCACCGCCCATGTCACCGCGACCATTCTCAAGGATGATTCCGGAAACCCGATCTGTATCATGGCCACCGCCGTCGATGTCACCGAGGAGATGCGCACGGCGCAGGCGCTCCGGGAGAGCGAGGAGCGCTACCGGACGCTTACCGAGTTTGCACCGGACGGCATCTTCCTTGTAGGCACGGACGGCGAGGTCCTCTTCGTGAACAGTGCCGGCAGCCGCCTGATCGGCGCAGACCCGGAGAGCCTGCGGGGAAAGAACATCAGGGAACTGCTCCCGCCGGATCTCGTTCGAGGGTGGCTTCCGGCGCTCCGGGCCGTAGCGGAGTCTCCAGGGAAGATCTTCACCGCGGAGGGACAGATTCCCGGTGACGGCGGGGGGATATGGCTTGAGGCGCGCCTCATCCCGGTGGTTGAAGCCGACGGCACCGCCCGGAGCCTGCTCGGGATCGGCCGCGACATCACCGAACGAAAACGGGCGGAAGAGCAGCTCCGGTTCCAGGCCCAGGTGCTCTCGCAGGTGGAGGACACCGTGATCGCGGCCGATACGGATGAGAAGATCACCTACATGAACCAGGCGGCAGAGCGGCTTTACGGCATTCCTTCCGGCGAGGCTCTCGGCCGGCCGATCCCGGAACTCTTCACCATCGAGTGGCTCCGTCCGGGCGACGAAGAGGGGGCGAAGAATGCCCTCCGCTCATCCGGAACCTGGCGCGGCGTTGTCAGTCACCGGAAGAGGAATGGAGAGGTTATATCCGTCGACGAGACGCTCAGCACCTTAAACGACGATTCCGGACGGGTTACCGGGACGCTCCACTCCCTCCGCGACGTGACCGGGCAGCGACGTGCCGAACTCGAACTCCGGATCAAGGATATGGCGATAGCGTCG
>JAQVVW010000118.1 GCA_028698765.1 Methanoculleus sp.
CCGGTTAGGCATGGCATACGAAAAAACTCCTTTTTCATCGAGAAAAGAATCTAATTTGCCCCCAGTAACCAAACCTGTAGTCTGAGCGCTCGACCGTTTCCCTACGATCTGGCCCTTTATTGTATCCGGCTCAAGAAATGGATAGAAATATTTTCTCAGGCCGGTTGCACCCAGTATCTCTCGATATTGCCATCTCAGTATCTCATGGAAGCAATTTTTAGTGAGTTTGGCACCCTGTCTGTTCGAAGCGCGTATTTTGCACGCCGCGGACTGCCATCGGCGTTACGCATACCCTGTTGGAAAAACTGCAGCCAACCGTTTTCGATACCCGTGTCGAGGACTTGCTGATTTTTGATGAAGAATGCCTCGACGCTATCTATTTTGAATGCGATCTTTCTTTTCCGGGATTTGGCACCGCGTCTGATCCGTTCATGTTCATACGTGGAGGTACCACCCTTCAGAGCATCATGCCACGCTTTAAACTCACCGGACTCATCGAATTCAGCGCTTCCATTTACGACAATGAACCCCAATCCAGAGTTTTCCGCCACACACTTTTCGATTGCTTCCCGATCATTGAGGATCATTGGCTCATTTGGCGTTCCTTTGTTCGTGTACTTTGGATGTGCTTTCAAATCCCAGACGAACTGGCGTTTATAATCAAACGTGGTGTTTCCATAAGTTGGACCAGTAGTACCTCCGAGGGTCTCGAACAGAGTTGTGGATATTCTGTGTTCGAAAAACCAGCCTATCCATTCCATCTGGCGCCACTGATAACCGCATTGTTTCAATTCTAATATTGCATCTTTTCCGTCAATCCGTTGAGGCAGATTGCGAAATATAACGTCGACTAACTGTTTTGCTTCCTCGATGACAATCTGATCGTGCATAGAGAAGAGAAGAATGCCCGAATTTAAAAAAAGATCATTTCGATCGATTCTAATGCTGAATCTCGATCTCCTTGTGCTCGCGCAATTGGGGCTGTGGTATAGTTGGAGGGGAATCAGGGTAAACTCATTATCGAAGGATTCTGCCATAATTTTCCTGGAAACCGAGGGTGAGGGATGCTACAAGCCCGAGATCTTGCCCCTCAACCCCCGCCGAGCACCTTCACAATCACCGCCACCACCCCGCCCACGACCCCGCCTGCCCCGGCGCTGATCGTGGAGAGCCGGCGCTCCTCACCCACTTTCTCGGCTCGCCAGCCCTCCAGTGCCCGGATCCGGCTCTCGAACTCCTCATCCCGCGCCTCCATCCGTTTTAGCATCTTACAGATCCACTTCACGTCCCGGTTCGTCTCGTAGACGAGCTCCCGGGTAGTCTTTGCATCGGTCATCCTGGTAACCCTCCTGGTGAACACTACGACGTCGGAGAGAAAAAGGCTGACCGTAATGGATATATCGGTGAATCAGAGCCCAATTCGGGCTCCCTGATAAAGTCAGACTAATACCCTCCCACGTCAACCCTATAGTCGTCTGTCATATTCCCGGGAGCATACAGGCAAGAAGTGAAAACCCATGGCAGACTTCGTGCAGAAGACCGTGAACAAGACGGCCGTCCGGGACCTCACCGTCCCGATCGGCGACGTAACGTCGTTTAACAACCTCATCGCGGGCGTCATCGACGACAACCCCTTCGAGTGCGTCGGGTATACCGGCTCCGATGGCGTCCCTGTCGCCGCCGTCGTCCGGAACCGCGAGCACTACACCGCGAAGGTGGACTTCATCGACGAAGATACCGGCAAACGGGTCGGGACCGTCTCCCTGCAGTCCCCCTCGATCGCCGCCTTCGAGGCAAACGCGGCGACGGTGATGAACAACGCAGCTCTTGCAACGGCAATGGGCGGGGTGGCCGAGCGCAACTTCGCCGGCGAGACCTACTACGCTCAGCTCAAGTGCCACGACCCCTCGGGTGACGACTACTACGTCACCTTCACCCGGAAGACCGTCCGGATCTCGTCCTACCAGGACGACGCCATCCGGAACGCCGTCGAGACCTGGGCGGACGGGCTTCCCGCCCTGGCGTGAAGCGGGGAATACCCCCTTCACTTTCAACACGCTCACGGCCCGCCTTTATCACCATCCTCTTCTCCACTCTCTCCTATGACGCACTCGCACCTTCTCCGCAGCGACCAGACCCTCTTCAGAGATCCCGACGTCTTCGAGCTCACGTTCGTCCCCGACCACCTCCACCACCGCGATGCCGAGGTCAAAGAACTCGCCTTCCTCATCAGCCCCACGCTCCGGGGCGGGAGCGCCCTCTCCGCCATCCTCCGCGGCCCGCCGGGGACCGGGAAGACCACCACCGTCCGCCGGATCTTCTCCATGATCCGGGAGGAGACGCAACAGGTCATCCCGGCCTACGTCAACTGCCGGCATAACCACACTCCGCTCGCTGTCTACGGGAGCATCTTCAGACAGGTCTGCGGCTACCCGGCGCCGCTGGCCGGCCGGTACCTCGACGACATCAAAGAGGGTATCGCCTCCCGGCTCCAGGACCGTAACGCTGCGCTCGTCGTCTGCCTCGACGACGCCGACGAACTCATCCCCGCCGGGACCTACAACCTCCTCCTCTACCAGCTCCTCCGGCTCTACGAGAAGTGGGACGTCCGGAAGGCCGGGGTCTTTGCGGTCACGAGCAACCTCGACCTGAACCTTGGAGCCGAGGCCGATCCGAGCGTCTGGTCGGTCTTCCACCCGACCGAGATCACCTTCCTGCCCTACTCGAGAACCGAGATCCGGGAGATCCTGGCCGACCGGGTCCGGCAGGGCCTCTACCCCCGGGTGCTGCCGAAGCCGCTCATCGACCGGATCGCCACCATCGCCGCCGGCGAGCAGGACGTCCGGGTCGGGATCGAACTCGTCCGGGCGGCAGCCCTCCTGGCGGAGAAGGACGGCCGCCGCCGGGTCACCCACGCCGACGTCATCGCAGCAGCCCGGGCGGTCACGGCACCGGCGCTCCGGGCCCGTGCTACGGGGCTCTCGGAGGCCGAGCGGGCGCTCGCCTGCTGGATCGCGGAACGGTCCCGCGAGGGGGCGGATATGGCGTCGGGGGCGGTCTTTGAGGCGGCACAGGAGTACCTCCCGGTCGGGAAGACGACCTACCACGAGCACCTCAACGCCCTCACGAGGGCCGGGATCGTCGACCTGGTGCCCCGGGCGGGCCGGGGGCGGGTGGTCCGACTCCGGTACGATGCCGGGGACGTGGCCGCCGCCTGCAAAACCCCGGACTAAACCTGCAAAATCCCGAACTGAAGATGAGATCCGGAAACTGTCAATCCTGCCCCTGATTTAAGATTCCCACTAGATGCTCCTTTTTTGAACTTTTGCAGTAAAGTAAGGCTTATATGGAGCCTGTTGCTTTTTCCGGGATGGTTGGCTCACCCTTTTAACCATCTGTTCCCGATGATGGTGTATGCGCCGGAGAAAACGCCGGTGCAGGGAGCTACACGAAATGCAACAGCAACCAGGAACAACCCCGGACAAACGGAGTCCGGGAGGAACCGAACCGAGAACCAGCGGCGGCAGCCCGGATACAAAGTGCCACCACGCGCTCCGCCAGGCCGCCACTGGTACATCTGCCCCGGAGGAGATAAACGTCTCCCCGGTCCCGCTCTTCCTCGTCCCGTGGGTGGTGGCGGACGAGATCCGGCGGCACGGCGCGATGCTCCATCAGGAGCGGAGCGGGAGCACCGTCAGGTGCGACTCCGAGGCGATCCGCGAGATCAACGTCCGGCGGACCCGGAATCATCAGTATACCATCAGTGTCAGGTGGGGGCGGCCATGACCCCGGAAGCGGGTCCCCTTGCCTGCACCGTGCGATGGGCCGATGGGCCGGAGCAGGAGAAAACCGAAGGTTTTCGACTCGCGGGCGGGCTCATCGTCCATGTCGAGGCGGAGCGCTGCCGGATCGCGCCCGAGGATGTACGAAGCCTGATCTTTTCCGGCCGGCCGGCGCCGGTGACGCGGGAGCGGGTGCGGCGGACGGGCGGCATTGTCACCTCGTCCGTGACGATCGAGGGGCATGCGGTTGTGAACCCATCAGGCAGGGCGGTGGTCTTCCACCTCCGCGCCGGGTCCTGGATCGTCCCCCTCGTCAGTCTCCAGCGGGTCGCCCGCGGGGAGGCGGTAAGCGCCCCCCTCTTCCCACTTATCGAGGTGGAGTTCTATGAGTGAGGAGCTCCGCCGGGCCGTGGCGCTCCTCGCCCCACCTGAAGGTGTGGTCGAGGTCCGGGCGCTCGCCGACGGTGTCACCCACTCAGGCTACTTCGACGATCACGCCCTGCTCGCGGAGCAGGTCGAGGCCCTCGACGCCGATCCCTCGGTCGCCGGGAGCTATGTCACCTTAAATGATGTCAACCCAGCCCTCCTCGCCCGGCGGGCAAACCGGATCAAGATGCGGCTCTCCCGGAAGGACGCCACCACGGCGGATGCCGACATCCTCCGCCGGCGCTGGTTCCCTGTCGACATCGACCCGGTCCGGCCGAGCGGGGTCTCCTCGACGGATGCGGAGCACGACGCGGCGCTCGCTGCCGCCGAGCGGATCGCGGCGTACCTCGCCGAGCAGGGGTTCCCTGCGCCCGTTCGGGCAGACTCCGGGAACGGGGCACACCTGCTGTACAGGATCGACCTTCCGAACAATGCAGAGGCGACCGCGCTCGTGAAAGGAGCACTCGCCACCCTCGACGCCCTCTTCTCGAACGAGGCCGTCACCGTCGATACCGCGAACCACAACGCCGCCCGGATCTGGAAACTCTACGGGACCACATCGAGGAAGGGCGACTCCACCCCGGAGCGGCCGCACCGGCGGGCAAGGGTCCTCGCGGCTCCTGCGGAGATAGGTGTCGTTCCTGTGGAACGGCTCCGGCACCTCGCCGGGCTCCTCCCCCGGGAAGACCCTCTCCAGCCGAAGAAGAAGGCCGCCGGCATCGACCTCGCCGCCTGGCTCGCGGAGCACGGCATCGCGGTCCGGAGCAGACGGTCCTGGCAGGGCGGCACCCTCTTCACCCTCGCCGAGTGTCCGTTCTCGTCGGCCCACAGGGACGGGGCGTTTGCCATCCAGTTTGCGAACGGCGCTGTCTTCGCCGGCTGCCACCACGCGAGCTGCGGCGGAGGAGTGCAACGCTGGCCGGAACTCCGGGGGATGTATGAGAAGAAGGGGCGCAAGCCGGAGGTGAAGAAGCAGGAGAAGCAGCCACCCTCCTCTCCTCCCGCCGACGAGTACCGGGAGCGTGCCCTTGCGATCCTCCGCGAAGGCGACCCGCTCGCCTTCCTCCTCGACACCTTCAACAAAGCCCACGTCGGCGACCGGACGGTCGCGGAGTGCCTCGCGATGTCGCTTGCCTCGCAGTCGGTCGAGAACACGAACGGCCTCCACGTCGCCGTCTCCGGCAACTCCGGGAAGGGCAAAACGCACGCCTGCACGACGATGCAGAACCTCATCCCCGATGCCTACAAACTCAAGGGCACTGTCTCGGACAAGGCGCTCTACTACGACGACGACCTCCGGCCCGGTACCGTCCTCCTCTTTGACGACGTCTCACTCTCCGACGACCTCCAGGAGGTCCTCAAGTCCGCGACGACAAACTTCCGGGAGCCGATCGAGCAC